>JBCBME010000024.1:0-14962 GCA_039822945.1 Pseudomonadota bacterium | reverse complement strand
GCAGAGCATCGTCCCCAAGGGCGCGCCAGGTGTGGTTTCGCCCTCAGCCGCATAGTAGCGCAGGAAGTCCACGGCCTCGCGGACTTCTCCCACGCAGTCGATGAGGGTCTTACCCGCCTCATCGGCCAAAAGCCCGTAGAACTCTGCCGCATGGGTCTCGTAGAGATCTGCCGCCCGCCGCAAAGCGTCTGAGCGCGTTCCGGCGTCTTCGGCCCACGGCGCCACAGTCTCTGCGCGGGCAACCGCCTCCGACGCGCTCAGCATCGTGACATGGCCCTCAACTGCCCCGGTCGCGGGGTTGATCACCGGCTCTCCTTTGCCGTCCGGGCGGCGGCCTCGACTGGTTTCAACCTCGGCAAGGAGCGTGTCCATCGCCGCAGGATCCCCCAGGAAATGCCCGCGCGAGTTCTCCCGCGCACCGAAAAGACGGGCAGGAGGGACGACCGCGCTGTTGCCTGCTCCCAGCGTCTCGAACGGATCCGCGGCCACCTGCTCAGGCGGCACGTCCTCATCGACGATCTGGTTCACGAAGGAGCTGTTGGCCCCGTTCTCCAAAAGGCGGCGCACCAGATAAGCGAGCAGATCCTTGTGCGCGCCCACGGGCGCATAGATCCGGCAGCGCGTGCCCTCGGCGGCCGTGACATTGGCATAGAGGCTTTCGCCCATCCCGTGGAGCCGCTGAAACTCGTAGGCCACGCCCGGCGGGGCCATCTCGAGGATCGCGGCCACCGTGTGAGCATTGTGGGTGGCGAATTGCGGATAGATCCTGTCGCCCATACCAAGGAGCTTTCGCGCGCAGGCGATGTAGCTGACGTCGGTCGCGGCTTTCTGGGTGAAGACGGGGAAACCGGGCCACCCTTCAACCTGCGCAAGCTTGATCTCGCTATCCCAGTAGGCGCCTTTGACGAGGCGCACCATCACGCGGCGGTCAAGCGCCTCCGCCCGCGCATGGAGCCAGTCGATCAGCGGGGCGGCGCGCTTGGAATAGGCTTGGATGACGACGCCGAACCCGTCCCAGCCATTGAGCGAGGGATGCGAGAGCACCGCGTCTATGATGTCGAGCGACAGATCCAGCCGCTCCGCTTCCTCCGCATCGATGTTGAGCCCGATCCCGGCGGAGCGGGCAAGCGACGCAAGTGAGAGCACCCGTGGCACCAGCTCCTCGAGAACGCGGGTGCGCTGGAGTGGCTCGTAGCGCGGGTGCAGCGCCGAAAGCTTGATCGAGATGCTGGGATTTGCGCGGATGTCATCACCGCCCGCCGCCCCTGAAATCTCGGCAATCGCGTCGGCATAGGCCATGTGGTAGCGCCGCGCGTCGGCCTCTGTGCGCGCGGCCTCGCCCAGCATGTCGTAGGAGTAGGTAAAGCCCCGAGCCTCCATGTTGGCCGCGCGCGCCATCGCGGCCTCGATCGTCTCGCCGAGCACGAACTGGTTGCCCATCTCGCGCATCGCGCGCCCCACGGCCGTGCGGATGACAGGCTCGCCCAGCCGCTTGACTGCCCCGCGCAGCACGGCCGAAATGCCTGTGCCCGCATCATCGAGCACGCGGCCGGTGAGCATCAGCGCCCAGGTGGAGGCATTGATGAGCGGCGAATGCGAGTGCCCCAGATGCTGGCCCCACTGGCTCGGCACGATTTTGTCTTCGATGAGGTCGTCGATCGTAGGCGCGTCGGGCACACGAAGAAGCGCCTCCGCGAGGCACATGAGCGCCACGCCCTCATCCGTCGAGAGCCCGTATTCTTCGAGGAAGAGCTCCATGAGAGAGGGGGTCGAGGCCTCCCGGATCTCGCGCACGAGGGCAGCCCCTCGCGCGGCGATGCGGGCGCGGTCCATCTGCGAGAGCGCAGCCATTTGCGTCAGCTGAAAGAGAAGCTCTGCCTCATCGGCGAAAGTGGCGGCGCGAATGGTGTCTCTCATCGTCTCTTTCCTCCGTTGTGGCATCCTGCCGGGGCTACTTTGCGCGCATCACCATCCCAAAGAGATCGCGGGGGTCATCGGGGTCGGCGATCATGTCGAGCTCCGCGAAATGCCCGGTATCCTGCAGCCGCGCGTGGACGTAGCGGAGTGCGGAGAAATCTTCCGTGGCAAAGCCCACCGAGTCAAAGAGCGTGATCTGGCGCGCGTCGCGGCGGCCCTCGGTTTGGCCGGTGATCACCTGCCAGAGCTCCGTGACGGGGTGGTCGGGGTCGAGCTGCTGGATCTCGCCCTCGATCCGGGTCTGCGGCGGGTACTCCACGAAGATATCGGAGCGGAGCAGGATGTCGCGATGCAGCTCCGTCTTGCCGGGGCAGTCTCCGCCGATGGCGTTGATATGGACGCTCGCACCCACCAGGTTGTCGGTGAGGATCGTGGCATATTGCTTGTCTGCGGTGCAGGTGGTGATGATCTCTGCCCCTTGCACGGCCTCCTCCGCCGAGGTGCACGTGACGATGTCGAGGCCTGAGCCGGCGAGGTTGCGCGCGGCCTTTGCCGTGGCGCCTGGATCGATGTCATAGAGGCGCACCGCTGTGATGCCGAGGCAGCGCTGAAAGCCGAGGGCCTGGAATTCGCATTGCGCCCCGTTGCCAATGATGGCGAGCGTCTTGGCCCCCCGAGGCGCAAGATGCCGCGCGGCCACGACAGACATCGCCGCCGTGCGCAAAGCCGTCAGGATCGTCATCTCTGACAGCAGGATCGGGTAGCCCGTATCCACCCGCGCGAGGAGCCCGAACGCTGTCACCGTCTGATAGCCGCGGGCCATGTTGGCCGGGTGCCCGTTGACGTATTTGAAGCCGTAAGTCTCCCCGTCCGAGGTTGGCATAAGCTCGATTACGCCTTCCTCGGAGTGGCTTGGCACGCGGGGCGTTTTGTCGAATTCGGGCCAGCGGCGGTAATCGGCTTCGATCTCATCGGCGATGCCTGCGATCACGTCGGCCACGCCCACAGTGTTCACGAGCGCCATCATGTCAGCGACAGAGACAAAGGGGACCATGGCGAGGGGGGAGGGCTTGAGCATGGTGGCTCCTTTCAGGCGGCGGTGGGACGATCGAGGATGGTGCGGCCAAGGGCCGAGGCGGCGAGATCCACCATCAGGCGGGACGTGGTGCCGCGCTCATCGAGAAATGGGTTGAGCTCCACGAGATCCATGGAGGTGACGAGCCCGCTGTCATGGAGCATCTCCATCACGAGATGCGCCTCACGGAACGTCGCCCCGCCCGGCACGGTGGTGCCCACGGCAGGCGCGATGGCCGGATCGAGGAAGTCGACGTCAAAGCTCACATGAAGGCGGCCATTCGCCCGCGCCACGCGGTCGAGAAAGCGCGCAAGCGGTGCCTTGATGCCGTGCTCGTCGATGGCGCGCATGTCGTGGATGTCGAGGCCGCGCGCGGCGATGATCGCCCGCTCCGCCGGATCGACGGAACGCAGACCGAGCGCGCAGAAATTCTCTGCCGGCAGAGGATGGCTGAGTGGCGGGTAGTGGCCCGCAAAGCCCTCAAGCCCCAAGAAATACGCCACGGGCGTGCCGTGCAAATTGCCGGACGTCGTCGTCTCAAGCCTGTGCAGATCGGGATGGGCATCGAGCCAGAGCACGAATAGAGGCTGGCCGCAGGCATCGGCATGGGCAGCGAGGGCAGGCACGCTCCCCGCGGAAATCGAGTGATCGCCCCCGAGGATGACGGGCATGTCTGTGTGCGCAGCGGCGCGGAGCGTGGCCTCGTGGATCGTTTGCGTCCACGCCGCCACCTCACCCAAGGTAGTGATCGCTGCGTTCTCATGGCGTGTGGTGCAGGGCGCGGGGGCCGTCAGATTGCCCAAATCGCTGACCTTGTGGCCAAGTGCACGAAACGCGTCTGGGAGCCCCGCGCACCGGTATGCGTCCGGGCCCATGACGCAGCCACGTTGCCGTGTTCCGGCCTGCACAGGCGCTCCGATGAGTGTGATGTGTTTGGCCATGTCTGCCTCCTACCCAGAAAATACGCGGGCGGTGGGCGGCGAGGGAGTGACCAAAGTGATCATTTTGGTCTATATGCCTTGCATATTGTTAGTCAGATGAGCGTTTTGCATGATCGACGAGACAGACCGAACCCTCATCACACTCCTCAGACAGGACGCGCGGGCCTCCGTGACGGAGCTGGCCGCGCGCTCCGGTCTGTCGCGGGTGACGGTGGCCGCGCGGCTCAAGGGGCTCCGCGAGAGCGGCACGATCCGGCGCTTCACAGTCGAGCTCGCCCAACCGGTGGAGGAGGACGCGATCCGTGCCACCTCCCTCCTGGCGCTCGACCTCTCCAAGACCGACCGGGTGCATCGCGCGCTGCGCCGGATGCCAGAAGTCACGAGCCTCTACACCACGAACGGGGTCTGGGCGCTGGTGGCCACCCACGAGACGCGTAGCCTTGAGGCTTTCGACGCGCTCCTGAACGCCATGGGAAAGCTCGACGGCGTCTCCAACGTGGAGACCTGTCTGCATCTCACACGGCTCGTATAGCGCTGCGCCAAGGGCAAACCCGCAACGGCCCTCGTTTCCCTGCTGCGCACGTCGCCATCGCAGCCTATGAAGAGCGTGAACCAGATTAGGAGTGCGCGTGAAAATCTATCTTCACGGGGCAGGGCTGAACGCGGAGAGCTGGGGCGACGTGCCGGGGCGTGCGCTCAATCTGCCGGGCCATGGTGGGCGTGCGCGGGCCCGCGCGCGGGCGGAGAGTTTCGCGGCTGCCATCGCGGATGAGATCCCATCGGGTGCGGTGCTCATCGGGTATTCCCTCGGGGGCATGGTGGGCATGGCCTTCGCGGCCGCGCATCGAGAAAGGCTCCGCGCGCTCGTCCTCGTGGACACGCCAATCCGCGCCCCGCTTCGGATCATCTCGTGGTACACCCCCTTCGTGGCACCCATTGTTACGCGCGTTCCGGGGCTCAAGGCCATCGGCAAAACCGTGGGCTCCCGCATCGAGAATGAGGACGGCCGCGCACGCTTTCGCGCCACGATCGAAGCGGCGGATCCGTCGGGCATGGCGGACGCGCTTTGTGTGGCTGGTTCCTATGATGGCGAGGCCGATCTTCCAAAACTCACCATGCCGCTTCTGGTACTGTGTGGAAAACGGAGCCTTTTGACCGGGCCGAAATACCGCGCGCTCGTCGCCGACAAGGCGCCGCACGCGCAGATCGTGGAGATGGATACAGGCCACCACATCCCCTTTGACGACACGCCCGGCATGGACGCCGAGATCGACGGCTTTCTCGCAAGCCTCGCGTGAGCGGGTGTTTCGCATGCGAAACATTGATTTTTAATCAATATCTTAACGGTCTGTTAGGGCCAGCACCCGTGGGCTAGCCCAGCACCGAAAAGCTCGATTCCTCGTTGATGGGCCGCTTGCGGGAGTAAAAGCCCGCATTCACTGTCTTGCCGATATAGGGCAGCGTGAAATGCATCGGCTGGGCGTCATGGTCAGCCTGGTCTTCATAGTCCACGAGTGCGGCCATCAGTTTACCGGCGATTGGCGCGTTCTTGTACTGGTTGCCAGATGTCCCGCAGGCCATGAAGAAGCCGGGCAGGGCGGACTTGTCGTAAATCGGGATCCAATCGGTAGACGCGTCATAGAGATCCACGACCCCTTTCATGCGCGAGGGGATGCCGAGGCTCGGGACGCGCTGGGCGTATCTCAAGGCCTGCGTGCGCCATTGCTCGGTGAAATCGCGCTCATAATCGGTGTCGGACGCGGCCCAGACATGGGGGTCGCATTCAGGATCTTCTGACCCCACGAGGATGTTGTTGCCGTGCTCCGGCCGGCAATAGAGGGCGATATCGCTGTCGGAGACGATCATGCCGTTTGTCTCGAAATCGAACCCGGCTGGGGAGGGGACATGCACCACCTCCTGCCTGAGGGGGCGTGTTTCGATTGTCATGTCGTCGGTGACGCCCGCCAGCGCGTTCATCGCCGCCGATCCCGGGCCCGCCACGTTGATCACGACAGGGGCGTGGAGCTCTGACCCGTCATCGAGCCGGACACCGCTCACGCGGCCTGCCAGGGTAAGCACCTCTGTCACCGTGCGCCCGAGCACCGCCTCCGCCCCGTGCCGCTTTGCGGCATCGAGCAGATTTTGCGCCGAAAGCGCGGGATCGGTGACGTAGCCCGCATTGGGCCATAGGACGGCACCCTCCATGTCGCCGCCGGTGGGCTCGGCAAAGCCCGGCTCGTCCTGCCGTTTGGCGGGGGCGTAGCGCTTGAGGTCATAGACCGGCAGGGCTGCGGTGATGTCGGCGTTTGACCATTCGACGTAGGGGCAATCGAGCGCGGCAGAGTTTTCCATGTGTTTGGTGAGACCGCCATTGGCGGCCGTCTTCATCACGAGGCAGCCCACCTCCTTGAACTGCGCGAGCGCCTCGCCTGCCGGGGCCTCGAGATAGTCGGCCCAGTCGCGCCAGTAGTGATATCCCTCCCATGCAAAGGCGGTGCCATCGAAGGTGGAATAGTGCATCCGGATGATCGCGCAGCTGCCTGCTGTGGAGCCGTGGCCAGCCTGGGCATTGCGATCCACCACAAGGACATGGCGGCCCTGTTTGGCGAGCTCAAAGGCGGTGGCCGTCCCGATGACACCTGCGCCGATCACGATGACGTCTGCTGTTCGGGTCATGGCCTTCCTCCTAGCTTGCGGGCGGCGCGCCGCCTTCGGCGCTGCGTTTTGCGATGAAGTCAGTGAGCGCGCCAAGCCGGTCGGGATCAATGGCAGGCCCGGGTTGGCGCAGGATCTCCTGCCAGCGCTCGGTGGCGCGTTCATGGGCGGTGAGCGATCCGCGCTCCTCCCATGTGCCGAAATTCGACCAATCAGAAATCACCGGCTCGTAGAACTCGGTCGTGTAGCGCGCCATGGTCTGGGCGGCGGCAAAGAAGTGGCCCTGCGGCGCGACCTCCTTGATGGCCTCGAACCCTATGGCGTCCTCGGTGGCCTCGGTCGGCGTGCAGAGGTCGGCCACGGCGTTGACCACGTCCATGTCGCAGATGAGCTTCTCATAGCTGACGGTGAGCCCGCCCTCGAGCCAACCCGCGGCATGCACGATCGTCGTGGCCCCGGCCATGAGGCAGCCCCACATGGCAAGCTGGTTCTCGTTGGCGCCCTGGCTGTCGTTGATGTTGGAGGCCGATCCCGACGCACAGCGCCACGGCAACCCGATCATGCGGGCAAGCTGCCCTGCGAGGAGCGAGGCGCGGAAATGCTCGGGCGTGCCAAAGGCGGGCGCGCCTGACTTCATGTCCACGTTTGAGGTGAAGGTGCCGTACATCTGCGGGCTGCCCGGGCGAGCAAGCTGGCCCAGCGTGATCGCGGCCAGCGCCTCCGCATGGGAAAGCGTAACCGCGCCCGCAGGCGTAATCGGCGCCATCGCCCCCATGAGCGTAAACGGCGTGATGATAGAGATCTGGCCCGCGCGCGCAAAATCGAGGATGCCTTGCGCCATGGGCACATCGAGCGTGCGGGGGCTGTTGGTGTTGATGATCGTGTAGCAATGCGGCGCGGCCTCGAACGCCTCCTGCGACAGCCCACGATAAAGCCGCATCATCTCAAAGGCGTCTTCGACCTGCGCCGTCCCGCGCGAATAGATGAAGAATGCCTTGTCTGAGAGCGTGAGCGCGGATTTCACCATGTCGTAGTGGCGCAGATGCGTCGGGATGTCCTGCGGCTCGATCAGCGTGGGGACAAGGTGGAGCGCGTCAAAGGACTGGGTGATCTGCACGAGCTCGCGAAAATCCTGGCTGGTTCCCGGTCGGCGACCTTTCACGCGGCAGGTGGCATGGGGCGCGCCCGCGCCCGGCTGAAAGGTGAGCGTGCCGAGCTCCATCGTCAGATCACGCTCTTCCCGGGCGCCTTTGAGCGGGAAGGACTTCGGCGCGCTTTTGAGCGCGGCCTCTACGATATCGGCACCGATAAAGACCATGTCGTCCACAACCCGCGCACCAGCCGCCTCAAAGAGCGTGCGGGCCTCGGGCAAAAGCACCCGCATGCCGAGCTCTTCGAGAACCCTCAGGGAAGTGGCGTGGATAGCGCGCGCCTCGTCCTCTGAGACTGCGTCCATCGGCGGGAACGGATTGCGCAACTGCCTGTAGTTGGTGATGCGGCCAGCCTTTGGGGCATCGGATTTGCGCCGCCTGCGCGACCGGGTTCCGATCTCACCCATGCCAGCCCCGCTCGGCACAGTCTCTGGCACTTACATGCGCCAGAGACTGTCGCCACAGGTTCAAAGCAGGGGTCGGTAGGCCGCGCACCGTCAGTCTCGCATCGCGGCGCCGTTGGGATCGTAGGGCGAGGGCGTGAGCACCCTTGCCTGCCGCTCGATCCCCACCACGTGCACGGAAAGCTCCGTTCCCGGCTCAGAGTAGGCGGCGTCCACCATGGCCATGGCAATCGAGTTTCCAAGCGTGTGGCCATAGGCCCCAGAGGTGGTGAAGCCTACGCGCGTCCCGTTTGACCAGACGGGTTCATAGCCCGAGCAGTCCGCATCGGGGCTCTCAAGGCCGAGCGTTACAAGGCGCTGCGCGGAGCCTGAGGCGCGCTCCTTTTCTGCCGCTTCTTTGCCCACGAAGCTCGGCTTCGACCAATCGATCCAGCGGTCCATGCCGGTCATGGCGGGCGTGCGGTCCTGGGTGAATTCGGCCGACCAGATGCCAAAGCTCTTTTCGATGCGCGTGGAAAGGAGCGCGTTGAAGCCCACCTCGCGGATGCCATGTTCCGCCCCCGCGTCAAGGAGCATGCGGCGCAGTGCGATATGCTCGTTGGCGCGGCAGTGGATCTCGTAGCCAAGCTCACCTGTGACAGAAAGGCGGCCCATCTTGCAGCGCAAGAGGCCCAGATCGAAGGTGCCACAGCCCATGAACCTCAGATCAATGTCGGGGTTGATGGCCTGCATGATCTTCGTCGAATTCGGGCCGCTTACGGCGAAGCCGCACACATCGTCGGAGATGTCACGGATCACCATCCCAGGCATCTCGTGATCGTCGAACCAACGCCCGTGCCATTGGCGCAAGTAGTAGGACCCCATGATCCACCACGTGCCATCACCCCAGTTGAAGAGCGTGAGATCCCCCTTCAGCTTGCCCTCCTCGGAGAGCATCACCGCAAGGCGCGCGCGCCCCGGCGCAGGCAGCTTGGTGGCAAAGATGGTGTTGAGCCAGTCCTCGGCGCCGGGGCCGTAGACCTCGAACCGGGAGAAGCCCGTGATGTCGAGAAGCCCTGCTGCCTCGCGGATGGCCTTGTGCTCGGCTGCCACATAGGGCGTCGCGTCGGTACGGTTGAGGCTCGGCGTCTCCTCAAACTCCTTGGGGGCAAAATAGAGCGGGGTCTCAAGTCCCCAGCTTACACCCCAGCGTGCGCCGGCCTCCGTCATGTCGGAATATGCCGGTGCCATGCGCAGGGGGCGGCCCGCGGGCAGCTGCTCGTTGGGATAGCTCATCACAAAGCGGCGGGAGTAGAACTGCCCGGTCGTCTGCTTGATGTATTCCTTGTTCGACATGTGCGGCCCGTAGCGCGCGATATCCATGGACCACGCGTCGGTTTCTGGCTCGCCGTGGATCATCCATTCGGCCAGCGTCTTGCCCACGCCGCCGCCCTGGAGGAAGCCCGCCATGACGCCGCAGGCGAGCCAGTAATTCGGCACGCTGGACACCGGCCCCACGAGGGGGTTGCCGTCAGGTGAGAAGGTGAAGGCCCCGTTGACCCAGCTCTGGATGCCGACATCGTTGAGGCAGGGGTAGCGGTTAAAGGCGAGCTCGAGCTCGCGCTCGATCCGATCTGGATCCTCTTGCAACAGCTCAATGCCGTAATTCCAGGGCGCGCCATCCATCATCCAGTGCTGGTGGTCCAACTCGTAGATGCCCACGAGGATGCCCTTTTTGTCCTGGCGCATGTAGGTGAAGCCCTCGAGATCCACCGTCATGGGCACTTCAAAATCGAGCGCTTCGATCTCCGGAATGGTCTCGGTCAGGAAATAGTGGTGCGCGAGCGGTGAGACGGGAAGGTCGAGCCCCACCATGCGCCCGCATTGCTTGGCCCAGAGACCACCCGCATTGACGACATGCTCGGCCTTGATCGTGCCCTTTTCGGTGACGACCTCCCAGTGATCGCCTTTCCAGTGCAGCTCTTCGACCTTGTTGTGCTCGATGACGTCAGCACCGCGCTGCTTGGCTGCCCGGGCATAGGCATGCACGGTGCCGGTGGTATCAACGTAACCTTCACGGTCGGCCCAGAGGCCGCCGATGACGCCCTCGGTATCCATGATCGGGCAGGCCTTCTTGATCTCTTCTGGCGTCATGAGGTGACAATCATCGA
The DNA here is from genome assembly GCA_039822945.1 of Pseudomonadota bacterium. Taxonomy (GTDB): domain Bacteria; phylum Pseudomonadota; class Alphaproteobacteria; order Rhodobacterales; family Rhodobacteraceae; genus Shimia_B. The sequence goes on along the minus strand of JBCBME010000024.1, from coordinate 4,669 downwards.
TGCCGATGGTCTGAAAGGTCCGATAGGCCGCCTGCAGCCATTCCCAGCGCTCTGGTGCGCAAGCCACGGTGACACCGCCGGTCATGTGCAGACCGATATCGATCCCGCTCTCTTCCTCGATCTGTGAGAGAAGATCGATCGTGTAGGCCTGGAGCCCCGCCATATTCGGATCCGCGTTGAGCGCGTGAATGCCCCCTGCGGCATGCCAGGAGGACCCCGCCGTGAGCACGGAGCGCTCGATGATGGCCACGTCCGTCCATCCGAACTTCGCGAGGTGATAGAGAACGGCGGCACCAGTGACGCCTCCCCCAATGACGACGACCCGATACTGATCTTTCATGGTGCTCTCCCTGCAGACTGCCCATGAGCTTACGGGGCTCGGGCGCGCTCACAAGCTGGCAGACCCGCGTTTTGGCCTGTTTGCGACATGTGGCCGCTTTGGGTGCCGGTGCCGCTGGCTCCGCCGGACGAGGCTTGCCAATGTCGGCGCGCCCTTTCTTCTGTCTAAAAATACTTCCGCCGGAGGCAAACGGTTCAGCGCGCGTCAGCCGCTCTCCGCGCGGTCGTAGACAAGGCGAAACCCTTGATGGGTCGTCGTGCTGTCAGGTGAGTTCCCGCTCCGCGCCGCGATGCGGTAGCGAAAACAATAGCTGGCGTGACAGAGGAAGCTGCCGCCTTTGAGAAGCTTGTACCCCCGCATCGCCTTTTCGCGGAGCTTGGCCTCGCGCTTCATGGAGCGCAGGCGATAGGGCTCAGACGTCCATTCCCACGCATTGCCCACCATGTTGTAGAGACCATAGCCATTCGGAGCATAGCTGAGCGCGGGCGCGGTGGCGTCATGGCCGTCAGCGCGGGTGTTCACATAAGGAAAGCTGCCTTGCCAGATGTTGCAGGGATACTCCGGGCCGTCATCGGTCGGCGCCTCATTGCCCCAGGGAAAGGTCACATCTCCCAAGCCGCCGCGCGCCGCGTGTTCCCATTCGGCCTCGGTGGGCAGCCGTCCTCCAGCCCAGGCCGCAAAGGCCCGCGCGTCCGACCAGGAAACCTGCACCACCGGGTGATCGGGGAGGGCCGCGCCCTCTGTGCCCGGACCGTTCGGCGCGCGCCACGTGGCGCCATCGACGCGCCGCCACCACTGCGCCTCGAGCACGCCCTCGGTGGGGCCGTAGGAGGCAGGCACATGGGCCGCAAACACGAAGGACCAGCCCAAACGCTCCGCCTCGGTCTCATAGCCCGTTGCCGCGACGAAGGCCGCAAAACGGGCGTTGGTGACAGCGCCGCGATCCATCCAGAAGCGTTTGAGCTTCACCTGCCGGAGCGGCCCCTCGCAGTCCACGGGCAGGTGTGGCGCGTTTGTCCCCACGAGCCCGACGCCCCCCGGGATCTCGACGGCATCGCGCGCCGGTGGCGTGCCGGGCGCTCCTGCCAGCGGGGCCTCAGAGCCCAGTCCAGAGCTACCAGGCCGTGACGGCGCGCAGCAGGAGGTCGTCTCGTGATCCATGTTACGATGTTGACGCAGCCATCAAGCGGTGCAAGCGCTTCTTTGCCCAATTGCGGCTTTGGGGCCTGAGCCCTCGCCTAGACAGACTCCGCCGCGCCCGCTACGCCATAGAGAAAAAGAGGAGCGGACAGATGGCGCAGGCACTTTTCGGAACCGACGGGATCAGGGGCGAGGCCAATAGCGGTGCGATGACGCCCGAGACCGTGCTCCGCCTCGGCGCGGCGGCAGGGCACTACTTTCGGCGCGATGCGCGCGCCCACAGCGTCGTCATCGGCAAGGACACCCGTCGGTCTGGCTACATGCTCGAGACGGCGATGGCCGCGGGCTTCACCTCCACGGGGATGGACGTGATCTTTCTGGGCCCGGTGCCGACACCCGCCGTGGGCATGCTCACCGTGTCGATGCGTGCCGATGTCGGCGTGATGATCTCGGCCTCTCACAACCCGCATCAGGACAACGGGATCAAATTCTTTGGACCGGACGGGTTCAAGCTCTCCGACGAGGCGCAGGAAGAGATCGAGGCGCTCTTTCACGCGGGCGTGGATCTCTGCCCGCCTGCCGATATCGGCCGCGCGAAACGGGTGGAAAGCGCCACGGGCCGCTATGTCGAGGTGGTCAAAGGCACGCTGCCACGCGGCCAAAAGCTCGACGGGCTCAAGATCGTCGTCGATTGCGCCAATGGCGCGGCCTACAAGGCCGCCCCGCAAGTGCTCTGGGAGCTGGGCGCAGACGTCATTTCGCTGGGCGTCGCACCCGATGGCTACAACATCAACAAGGGATGCGGATCGACCTCGCCGCAAGCGCTAGTGGATCGCGTGATGCTCGAAGGGGCCGATGTCGGCATCGCGCTCGATGGCGATGCAGACCGCATCATCCTCGTCGACGAAAAAGGCACCATCGTGGATGGCGATCAGCTCATGGGCCTCATTGCGGGGCGCTGGGCCCAAGCGGGCAAGCTCGCGGGCAACACGCTCGTTGCCACGGTCATGTCCAATCTCGGCCTCGAGCAATGGCTAGGCGGGCAGGGGATCACGCTTCATCGCACCAAGGTCGGTGATCGATATGTGGTGGAGGCGATGCGGGCCGGTGGCTTCAACCTCGGCGGTGAGCAATCGGGCCACATCGTGATGTCGGATTACGCCACGACGGGCGACGGCCTCTTGGCCGGTCTGCAGGTGCTGAGCGCCATGGTGGAGACCGGACGCACCGCCAGTGACCTCACCCGTGTGTTTGACCCATGCCCGCAAGCGCTTGAAAACGTGCGGTTTGGCGCTGGCAAAGAGCCGCTCGAAGCCGCCCGGGTCAAGGCCATCATCGCCGAAGCGGAGGCTGCGCTCGCCGGTAAAGGCAGGCTCCTTATCCGCAAATCGGGCACCGAGCCGCTCATTCGCGTCATGGCGGAAGCCAGCGACGAGGCGCTGATGAACGAAGTGGTCCGCGCCGTTGCAGACGCGGTGAACGAAGCCGCCTGAGACGCGCCGAGCAGGCAAATTGAGCGGTGGTCTCTCCCTGCGTTTTGGCGCAGGCTGCGGCCATGGACACAACAGCCTCAACACTAACCGCGGGCGAGCTTCTTGTGAAGAGCCTCGAAGCGCTGGGCGCAACCCGCGCCTTTGGCGTGCCCGGAGAGAGTTATCTCGCGGTCCTTGATGCGCTCCATGACAGCCCGCTTGATTTGACGCTCACCCGCCACGAGGGCGGCGCGGCCTTCATGGCCTGTGCCTGGGGGCAACTGACGGGCGCGCCGGGCATCTGCATGGTGACGCGCGGGCCCGGGGCCACCAATGCCTCCATCGGGGTGCATTCGGCCATGCAGGGATCGGTGCCCATGATCCTCTTTGTCGGGCAGATCGCGCGCTGGATGCGCGAGCGCGAGGCCTTCCAAGAGGTGGACTATCGCGCGGCCTTCGGGCCCATCGCAAAGTGGGTCACGGAAATTGACGACGCGGCGCGCATTCCCGAAATTCTCGCGCGCGCCTGGCGCACGGCGCTCTCGGGGCGTCCGGGGCCCGTGGTGATAGCTCTTCCCGAAGACATGCTGGTGGAGCGGGTCCCAACTGCGCCGCTCAGCGCGCCGCCGGTCCTCTCTGAGCCTTATCCGGCGCCCGAGGCGCTCGCCCGCGCGCGTGCGATGCTTGAGAGCGCTGAGCGTCCGCTCGCCATCGTGGGTGGCACCGGTTGGACGAGCGAAGGGCGTTCCGCGCTCGCCCGCTGGGCCGGCGCGGGGCAGATTCCGACGCTTGCGGCCTTCCGCTTTCATGACCTCCTCGATCACGATGCGCTGGGCTTTGCTGGCGTTGCCGGTGTCGGCATGACGCCCGCCGTCAAACAGCTGATCGCGGAGGCGGACGTGATCCTCGCGTGCAACATCCGTTTCGGAGAGATGACGACCGATGGCTATACGCTCTTTGATGCGCCGCGCCCGCGCCAGAGGATGATCCATAGTCATAGCTCCGACCGTGAGCTTGGAAAGATCTACCAGCCCGACGTCGCGCTTCATGCGGCGCCGGGGCCGGTCATGGCCGCGCTGGGGGATCTGGCGGCAGAGCCGGGGCCATGGATGGAGGAGGCGCGCGCAGGCTACCTTGCGAGCCTGACCGCTCCACCACAGCCCGGAACGCTCGATATGCGCGCGGTGGTCGAGGTGCTGCAGGAGACGCTCTCGAGCGATGCGATCCTGACGAATGGCGCGGGCAATTTCGCGGTGTGGACCAACAGGTTTTTCGGCTTCGGCCCGGGCCAGCGGCTGCTGGCACCGCAATCCGGGGCGATGGGCTACGGGATCCCGGCGGCCATCGCCGCCAAGATCGCCCATCCCGAGCGGCAGGTGGTGTGCATCGCGGGCGACGGTGATTTCCAGATGACCTGCAACGAGCTTGGCGCGGCCATGCAAGCCGGGGCGTGCCCCGTAATCCTCGTCGTCAATAATGGCTCCTACGGGACGATCCGTATGCATCAGGAGCGGGAATATCCTGCGCGCGTCTCTGGCACCGCGCTCGAGAACCCGGATTTCGTGGCACTCGCAGGTGCCTATGGATTCCACGGAGCCCGTGTCGCACGGACAGCGGAGTTTGCGCCTGCCTTGGCCGACGCTCTGGCCTCACCCACTGGGGCAGTCATTGAGCTCGAACTGGGCGTCGAGGCGCTGACACCGGGCGCGACGCTCAG
>JBCBME010000023.1:0-15129 GCA_039822945.1 Pseudomonadota bacterium | reverse complement strand
AACGCGGGTGCTGACAACGCCTGATCGGAACCTGCGTATGGCAATTGGGGGCGGGCTCAGGCTCGCCCCTTTTGCGTCTGGCTACCCGCGGACGATCCGGCTCTGGGGTGTCTCCGGGGTCTCTGCCTCAAGCTCATCGAAATCAAACGCGTCGAGGCGGCGGGCACGGGTGCCTGCCTTGGTGGCGCTGATCTTGATCTCTTCGATATCTTTCTGCGCCTGACCAAAATGCCGGTCCAGGTTGCCCACACGCGTTCCGAGCCGCTCAACATCGTCATGGAGCGCGGCGAGCTCTTTGCGGATCGCGCCTGCTTGCTCGCGCATGCGCGCGTCTTTGAGGATCGCGCGCATCGTGTTGAGCGTGGCCATCGCCGTGGTGGGGCTCACGATCCAGACGCGGGCGGCAAACCCCTCGCGCACGAGCTCGGGAAAGCTGGCGTGGAGTTCAGCGTAGATCGCCTCTGACGGAAGAAACATCAGCGCCCCATCGGCGGTCTCACCCGGTAAGATGTAACGTTCCGCGATGGCGCGGATATGCGTCTTCACATCCGTCCGCAGGCGACGCGCAGCATGCTGCAGATCGTGCTCCGTCTCTGCGTTGCGCAGCGCCTCATAGCCCTCGAGCGGAAACTTTGAATCGACCACGATAGGCCCCGGCGGGTTCGGCAGATGGATCAGGCAATCCGCCCGGCGCCCGTTTGAGAGCGTAGCCTGCAGCGTGTAGCTGTCCGGCGGAAGGGCCTTTGAGACGATGTCGTTGAGCTGGATCTCCCCGAATGCGCCCCGCGTCTGCTTGTTGGACAGGATGTCCTGAAGGCTGAGCACATCGCCGGAGAGCTTTGTGATGTTGTCCTGCGCCTTATCGATGGCCTGCAGGCGTTGTTGCAGTGCGCCGAGCGAGATTGCCGTGGCCTTCGCCGAAGTGGCGAGGTTGCTGTTCATCTGCTCGCTCACCGCCTGAAGACGCCGCTCCATGAGCCCAAGCATTTGCGCCTGGCTCGCGGCCTGCGCTTCGCTGACATGGGTGAGCCCCCCTGCCAGCTGCTGTTGGCCCTGGTTCAGCGCGGCGATTTGCTGCGCGAGGGGCGCTGTCAGCCGTGCAGCGCGCTGCGTGGCGCGCAGAGTGGCGATCAAAAGGAGAAGGAGAACCAGACCTCCAACGGCCAGCCAGAGTCGGGGGTCATCGAGCGCTAGGCTTCCGAGATCGGTCATGTGCGCCCGAAGAGCCGCTCGATATCGGCGAGCTTCAGTTCCACGTAGGTGGGGCGACCATGGTTGCACTGCCCGGAATGGGGCGTGGCCTCCATCTGACGCAGCAGCGCGTTCATCTCGTCAGCTTGCATCCGCCGCCCGGTGCGCACGGACCCGTGGCAGGCGACGCGGCTGAGGACGGCATCAATGCGATCAGCGACCGCACGCGACGTGCCACCATCCGTGAGCTCGTCGACGATATCCTCCAACAGAGCGCGCGCGTCACAGGCCCCGAGTATGGCGGGCACTTCGCGCACAGCGACCGAGCCAGGGCCAAACGCCTCGATCACAAGGCCAAGCGCGGCGAGCGCGTCTGCCTCCCGCAGAATGAGGGCCGCATCGCTCTCGGAGAGCTCCACAATCTCCGGAATCAGAAGTGCCTGCGAGGCCACGCCGTTGGCTGCCATGGCACCCTTGAGTCTCTCGTAGACGAGCCGCTCATGGGCCGCGTGCGCATCGACGAGGATCATGCCATCGGCTGTCTGGGCAACGATGTAGTTCTCGTGGAGATGCGCGCGCGCAGCCCCGAGAGGGTAGTCCGTGGTAGGCTGCGCCTCAGGCTCGATCCGCGCGGTGGGTGCCTCGGCAAAGCCGGGCGGGTGAGCGACGTCGGGCGCTTCCGGTATCGCATAGGGCATGGATGTCGCGCGCGGCTTGCTGGCGAAATCCATCTGGTAGACCACGCCCCGCGCGGGAGCTTCAGGCTGCATCGCGTCGAGCGTTTCAGCCGCGACAGTGGTCGAGGCGCGGTGCCCGGCAGACGCAAGAGCCTGCCGCAGACCAGAGACCATGAGCCCCCGCACGAGGCTCGGATCACGAAAGCGGACTTCGGACTTCGCAGGGTGGACGTTCACATCAACCTTGAGCGGCGGGCACTCGATAAAGAGAGCGGCAGCCGGGTGCCTGTCACGGCTCAGAAGATCCGAATAGGCCCCCCGCAGGCCACCGAGGAGGAGCTTGTCCCGCACCGGGCGACCATTGACGAAGAGGTACTGAGACACGGCTGCTCCGCGCGAATAGGTCGGCAGCGCAGCAAACCCGGTCATCGCCACCCCGTCCCGCTCAGCATCCACGAGGACGGCATTTTCCACGAATGCGCGCCCGATCACCTCCGCCAGCCGCGCGCGGAGCGCATCGAAAAGCTCCCCCTGCCCGGCCTCGGCGCGAAAGACCTCGCGTCCTGAGCCTGTGTCGCGGAGCGTGAAGCTCACATAGGGCTCGGCCATGGCGAGGCGCTTGACCACGTCGGCGATGGCCTGTGCCTCGGCGCGGTCAGAGCGCAGAAACTTCAGCCGCGCGGGCGTTGCAAAGAAGAGGTCGCGCAGCTCAACTACGGTTCCGTGACTGAGGGCTGCGGGCTTGACCGGGGCCATGTCGCCGCCGGTGACGGCCAGCATGGCGGCGTCATCCCCCGCGCGCGAGGTCACCGTGAGGCGGCCCACCGAGCCCAGCGACGGCAACGCCTCCCCCCGGAACCCAAAGGTATGGATGTTCAGCAGGTCCGACCCGTCGATCTTGGATGTGGCATGGCGCGAGAGTGCAAGCGGCAGGTCCGCGGCCGCGATCCCGCAGCCGTCATCTACGACCCGGATCAGGCTCTTTCCGCCATCGGCATAGCTCACATCGATCCGCGTGGCCCCGGCATCAATGGCGTTCTCCACGAGCTCTTTGACTGCGCTCGCAGGCCGCTCAACCACCTCACCAGCAGCGATGCGGTTAATGGCCGCCTCGTCGAGCTGCCGGATGACAGGACGGCTTATATTGGGGTTCACGCTCGCCATAACGCAAGAAGTAGCATGGCGAGCGCAGATTCGGAAAGGGATCAGTTGGTGCTGGCGAGGCCCTCAGGTTGCCCCACCACAACGAAGTGGAGATCTTCGGGGCGGAGGATTTCGCGCGCCACCTGGTTGATCTCTTCCAGCGTGACGGCCTCCACATTCGCGTTTCTCGTGGCGATGTAGTCGATGCCCAGATCAGATTGCTGCATACCCGCGAGGATGTTGGCGATGCGGCCATTGCCGTCAAACCGCAAGGGGTAGGCCCCGGTGAGATAGGTCTTGGTGCGCGCGAGCTCTTCCTCCGTGATGCCCTCTTCGGCCATGCGCGCCCATTCGGCGCGCGTCACCTCGATCGCCTCCGCAATCGTTTCATTGGAAGACCGCACCCGGCCGAGGATCATCTCTGACAGGTCACGCGGCACAAGGAAGGACGCGATGGAGTAGGTTAGGCCGCGCTCCTCGCGCACCTCGTTGCTCAGGCGGCTTTCGAGGCCACCGCCACCGAGGATTTCCATGAGCATGAAGGCTTCGAAATAGCGGTCGTCGTCGCGTTCGATGCCGACATGGCCGAAGAGGGCGGAGGATTGCGGGCCTTCGAAATCGATCACCGTCACGCCGCCGGGCAGCCCGTAATCGATCTCTGGCGGGAGCTCGGGCCCAGTGTCGGGCAGCGCGCCGAGCAGCTCGTCCAGAAGTGTGCCGAGCTCGTCGGGCGTGATGTCGCCCACGGCGCCCACATAGATCCGATCCTTCACGAGGGCAGCGCGGCGCGCGGCCTCGATATCGTCGCGGGTGATGGCCGCAATCGTCTCCTCGGTGCCGTCCGAGCCGCTGCCGTAGGGATGCTCAGGGAAGGCCATCGCGAAGAACTCAGCGGACGAGATCTCATCAGGGTCCTTGGCGTCCGCGCGGATGCCGGTGAGCACCTGTCGTTTCACGCGCTCGATGGCGTCCTCGTCAAAGCGCGGATTGATCAGCGCCTCGCGCAGGAGCGCGACGGCCTCCTCCCGATTCTCGGTCAGAAACTCGGCGCTGACGCTCACGGAGTCGGAGAAGGCTTCAAAGGTATAACGCGCAGCCAGCGTCTCCCGTGCCTCGGCGAAGGCGCGCGCATCCATGTCTCCGGCGCCCTCCTCAAGCAGCCCCATCATCAAGTTTGTCACACCGCGCTTATCGGCGGGATCAAGAACAGAGCCGCCCCCAAAACGCAGCTCGAGCGCCGTGAAGGGGATGGAGGGCTCTTCCACAAGCCATGCCGTGATGCCCCCTGGCGAGGTCACCTCTTGGATGTCGACCTCCGCCCAGGCGGGGAAAGCAAAGAGGGCGAGAAAGGCTGTCAGGCGCCCGATCATTGTGAGACCTCCTCGGTGAGCGGCGTGGTCAGGTAGGCCGTCACAGAGCGGTCGCGATCAAAGACGCGCTCGGCGGCGGCAATGATCTCTTCACCCGTGATGCTCTGGATGATGGAGGGCCAGGCCTCCACATCCTCGACGGTCAGGCCCTGTGTGAGGGCGGAGCCGTAGATCCGCGCGAGCCCCTGCACATCGTCAAGCGCGTAGATCTCGGAGGCGCGCCACTGCGCCTTGATCCGTTCGAGCTGATCCTCGTCGACACCGCGCTCGAGAAAGGCCGCGACTTCACGGTCCACGGCGGCCTCGATGTCCTCCAGCGTGGTGCCAGGAGATGGCACGGCAAGAAGGGAGAACGTCGTCTGATCGAGGCTTTGTCCTGAGTAGTAGGCCCCAGTGAAGACGGCCGTTTGCTCCTCGAATTCTAGCCGTTCACCGAGCACGGACGTGGCACCTGACCCGCCCAGCACTGAAGACAAAAGCGTGAGCGCAGCAGCCTCCCGCTGGTCCCCGGCATTGCGCTCCGGGGCGAGATAGGTCCGCTGCATGTAGGGCTGCGCCACGCGGGCATCGCGGAAGACGATACGCCGTTCTGCCCGCTGCACCGGCTCCACCGGGCGTGCGCGCTCAACGATGACCGGGTTGGCCGGGATCACGCCGTAGTGCTTTTCGGCAAGCGCACGGACCTCGTCGGGCTCGACATCACCGGCGACCACGAGGATCGCGTTGTTGGGGGCGTAATGCGCCTCATAAAAGGCATTGGCGTCGTCGAGGCCGAGCTCCTCGATCTCGTGGCGCCAGCCGATGATGGGCACGCCGTAGCGGTGGTTTTGGAAGAGGGCCGCGCGCACCTGCTCCTGCATCTGGCCGCCGGGGCTCGAATCCGTGCGCTGGTTGCGTTCCTCGATAACGACGGAGCGCTCGGTGGCGATGTCATCCTCGTCGAGCGCGAGGTTGATCATCCGATCCGCTTCCATCTGCATCATCAGATCGAGGCGGTCAGCGGCGACGCGCTGGAAGTACCCGGTGAAATCGTAGCTGGTGAAGGCGTTATTCGATCCGCCATTCTCGGTGACGATGCGTGACAGCTCGCCGTCTTCGAGATTGTCGGTCGCCTTGAACATCAGATGCTCGAGGTAATGCGCGATGCCGGATTTACCCTCGGGCTCGTCGGCAGAGCCCACCCTGTACCAGACCATGTGAACAACGACGGGGGCGCGATGATCTTCGATCACGACCACCTCCATCCCGTTGTCGAGCATAAAGTTGGTGACTTCCTCCGCCGCGGCCAACGGCAGCGCAGCCAGCGAGAAAACCAGTCCGAGCACGGATCGTAGCATAAGGGCGTCCTCCTGCGGGATCAGATACGCCCCCGAGCACGCGCTTCAAGCACCCTGACGGCGTTGTTACGCCGCTCTCAGCGGGCGGGGGGCGCCGTGGGGACACGAACGCCCGCGTTGCGGAACCGGCGGAGCTCAGCGGCGGCGTCGAGGGTCTGGCGGGCATAGGCCGAAAAGTACCGGTCGCCGCGGCGCAGACCGAGGAAGCCGACGCGGCTCCGACGCGCGCGGAATTGCTCGTCAGCCGCCAAAAGATCGGCACGAATGTTGGGGTCGGTTCCAAAGCGGGAGGCGTAGCTGACGATGGCGCCATCGGTGGCGGGGATGCCGGAGGCGATGATACCGCCCCCAAGCGCGACAGCGACGTCCGCCTCGGGTGTCAGATCGGCGAGGTTTGCCGCCCCGGGCGTGGGCGCTGGCAGGTCGGTGAAACTCGGCGGCAGCTCGAGCGGATCCGCGGGCACAACTCCGAACTCGTCCGGGCCATCATCGATACCGCGCGGCGCACACGCCGTAAGGGACAGCGCCACCATAGCAAGAAAAAGAAACCGCATCCGTACCCTCGTCATTTATCGTGTGTCTACACAGCTTTGGGCACCGCGTCACGCCTTTGCCGGTTTGTCATCCTTGACGAAAATGACGAGGCCTATGGCCCCGATGAAGATCGCGATGTCGGCAACGTTGAAGGCGTAGGGGTTGGTGATGCCGCAGCAGGACATGTTCAGAAAGTCGGCCACACCACCGTAGATGATACGGTCAATCACGTTGCCCGCCGCCCCGCCGATGAGAAAGCCCGCAAAGATCAGCGCCACCTTGCTCTGCCCCGCGCGCATCCACCAAAGCACGACACCGCAGATCGCCACCGCGATCGCAATGAGCACCCAACGCGTGCTTCCATCCCCGGCAAAGAGACCGAAATTGACGCCGTAATTCCACGTCATCCGGAGATTGATGTAAGGCGGGAAGACATCGAGCGCGAGACGGCGATCCAGCTCGAGAAAATGCACGATGTACCACTTCAGCGCCTGGTCGATGACAAAGATCACCGCGGCGGTATACCAAAGCGGACGCATCAGTGCCGGAAGTGCCGCTGACCGGTGAAAACCATGGCGAGCCCAGCCTCATCTGCAGCCTTGATCACCTCGTCATCGCGCATCGAGCCACCGGGCTGGATGACGGCCGTCGCGCCAGCCTCCGCCACGGTCAAAAGGCCATCCGGGAACGGAAAGAACGCGTCAGAGGCCGCAACAGAGCCCTGTGTGAGCGGTGCCGCGAGACCCAGAACATCGGCCATATCGACGGCCTTGCGCGCGGCGATGCGCGTGCTGTCGACCCGGCTCATTTGGCCTGCACCCACACCGACAGTGGCGCGATCCTTGGCATAGACGATGGCGTTCGACTTCACATGCTTGGCGACTGTCCAGGCAAACATCAGATCGGCGAGCTCGGCCTCGGAAGGCGCGCGCTTGGTGACGACCTTGAGCTCGTCAGGCGCGCCCACATCCTTGTCCTGCAGGAGAAAGCCACCCGCCACCTGTTTGAGATAGGGGCGCGCGGTCGTCACATCGGCGAGCCCCTCCGTGGTTAGGAGCCGCAGGTTTTTCTTGGCGGCAAAGACGGCGCGCGCCTCCTCGCTGGCGCCGGGCGCGATGACAACCTCGGTAAAGATCTGCGTGATTTCCTCTGCTGTGGCACCATCAAGCGCGTGATTGAGCGCAATGATCCCGCCGAACGCGCTCGTCTGGTCGCATTGGAAGGCACGGGCATAGGCCTCCTTCAGCGTTGCGCCCTTTGCGACGCCGCAGGGATTGGCGTGCTTGATGATCGCGCAGGCGGGCCCCTCGGCTGGGTCAAACTCGCTGACGAGTTCAAAGGCTGCATCGGTATCGTTAATGTTGTTGTAGCTCAGCGCCTTGCCCTGATGCTGCTCGGCCGTGGCCACGCCCACCTGCCCTGAGCCATCCGTGTAGAATGCGGCCGCCTGGTGCGGGTTTTCACCGTAGCGCATCTCCTGCCGGAGCGTCCCGGCAACGGCGTGACGACGGGCCCGGGTGCCCAGCGCGCCAGCCATCCACTGAGAGACCGCGGCGTCATAGGCCGCCGTGCGGGCATAGGCGTTAAGCGCAAAGGTCTGACGAAAGGCATAGTCGGTTGCTCCGTCCTGCTCCTCCAGTTGGTCGAGCAGCGGGGCGTAATCCTCCGGATCGGTTACGACGCAGAGATAGGCATGGTTCTTGGCGGCTGAGCGCAACATGGCAGGCCCGCCGATGTCGATGTTTTCGATAACCTCGTCATAGCCTGCGCCTTTGGCGACGGTGGCCTCAAACGGATAGAGGTTCACCACGACCAGATCGATGGCACCGATCCCGTGGGCGTCCATCGCCTTGGCATGTTCCGGGTTATCGCGCACCGCCAAAAGCCCGCCATGCACGACCGGGTGCAGCGTCTTGACGCGCCCATCCATCATTTCCGGAAACTCGGTCAGCTCCGAGATGTCGCGCACCGCGAGCCCTGCATCGCGCAGCGTGCGCGCCGTGCCGCCAGTGCTCACCAGCTCTACCCCACGCGCGGCGAGCGCCTTGCCCAGGTCCACGATCCCCTCTTTGTCGGAGACAGACAGGAGCGCACGGCGCAGCGGCACGAGATCGGGCATGGAGAGGTCCTTTTGGTCTTTGGGCTCAGGTCTCTTCGAGGAAGGGATCATCCCGCCTGAGGTCGCGGACTGTTAGCGGAGACTCCTGTGCTTTGGCCAGAGACCAACGCACGCGGGACGGCTCCGTGAGGGCGCGCCCGTAAAGTACGATCTGCTCGGACGCCCGCGGCTTCAGGCGCCCGCGCTCGAGATAGACGCTGGGCTCAAGCGACATCCCCGCCGATCCATCATGGCGAAAGACCCAGATCTCGCCGCTTTTGAGCGCCAGTGAGACGGCTGTGCCGCCCATATCAACGGCCGCGTCGACATCGGGATGGAGGTGAAAGCGGATCGTAAATGGCAGCCCTTGGAGACGAGAGGCATCGAGGCGCTTCCCAAAGAGCGCCTTGTCGCCGCTGCTGAGCGCCACGAGGATATCTTCGCCCGCGAGGCCACGCCCATCATGGGCGAGTTCCATGGTCCTCAGATGCGTGAGGCCATGCGTGGAGCGGTATCCATCGTGGCTGGCCTGGTGACGCGTTGCAAAGTCGGTCTCCTGCCGTTCGGCTTGGGTGTCCCGAGGCGTGTCGGAAAAGAGCTCGCGCGCGCGCCCGGACATGAGTTTCGCCTCGCCCAGACGCGAGGAGGAATACCCGTCGAGCGAGAGTGTGGAATGGCTCGGGGTGGCACGCCCAGCCCGCCGCCATGCCTCCCCGAAGGTGTCACCCGAACCGCAATTGACGATGAGCGGCCTGCGTCCGGAAGTGAGCTCAAAAGCCAGCGTGGAAGCATGGCCGTTGTAGCTCAGCTTACCGCGCGGTGGCGGGCTCGCGTCATGGATGATGCTCGTGCGCCCGTGGGTCAGCCGCGCAAACCCCATGGCGCTCTCCGGGATGCCCTCTGCCTTTACGCCCGACAGCGCCAAAGCGGCGTCGAGCCGCCCGTCGAGGCCGCGGCCACCGCCGTGATAGCGCGCAAGCCCACCGTCGGCGTGGCGCAGCGCGCGCAAGACGGGGGCGGCCCGCTCAATCGCAGCCAGATGCGCAGGCGCAGGCGTGCGGCCTGCGTCCTGAAGCGCCAGCGAGGCCCAGTTGAGGAGGGTGAAGATCTCCAAAAGCTCTTCGGGGTTGCGCGTTGCAAGGCCACCGGCCTCGTCGATGAGGCCATCGCAGGCACGCCCGAGGGCCCTCACCGCCGTGGGCACGTATGTTTCCATGCCCGTGAGCGACAGGCCCGCATAGATGAGACCTGTGAGCGCCTCGACCCGCGGCAGGCCCGGCGTGGTTGAGTGCCAGCGCCGGGACAGAAATCGCGTCTGGCGGCCAAGCGCGCGAAAGAACGCGGCTGATTGCGCGTCACCATCGCCCGACAGCAAAAAGATGGCGTGGTTGATCCAGCGAATGAGACGGCGGCCGGTCAGGTCGGGCGTCCAACCGATGCCGCTGCCGCCGCCGTAGCGATCGATCCACCCGAATGTCCAATTCTGCGCAAGCGTGCGCGCCTGTCCGTCACCCACGGCCGCCAGATCATCGAGCCACACGAAACCATGCGCCTCTTCCAGAAATGCGGATGACGGCGCCTCCACCTGCCAAAGGCTCGTGCCGGGGCGTGCCTCCACCAGAAACCCGGCGAAGAGGTAGTTGCCTGACACAAGCTGCCGCCCCTTGGCAAAATGACCGATGGAGCGCGGCTCCGGCTGGCTCACAAACGCCGTGACCGGCTGCCCGAGCCCCGCGATGCGCGCGTGAAGACGCGTCAAAAACCGCGTGCGGGGGGCCGGCATATCGGGCTGCGTCAACAAAGGGGTAACGTGCTCAGGCGGTGGTGGAGGTGCTTAGGCACCTCTTTTGATCTTGGTAGCTCAGCGCTTGAACCAAGTCACCCCTTCCATAGCGCTCTCGGCCAATGCGCGATCACCCACGTCGGACGAGCGCCATGTAAAAGCCGTCCATGCCGCCCTGCTTGGACCAATAGTCAGGCCGAAGGCGCAGGCCGCCTTCCTCCGTGATCCAGCTTTCGTCGACGCCGAGCTGCGCGATCCCGGACCGGTCGACGGAGAAATTCCTGTGGCGCTTGAGCGCGTCCTCGACCTGCACCTCGCCCTCGTCGGGAAGCAGCGAGCAGGTGCAAAAGACAAGCCGCCCGCCGGGCTTCACGAGGCCCATGGCGTGATCGAGCATCTTTGTCTGCAGCGCGATGAGGGCAGAGATCTGCTCGCCCCTCTGGCCATGGGGCAGATCAGGGTGGCGCCTTAGCGTGCCGGTTGCCGAACAAGGCGCGTCAAGGAGAACGGCGTCATAGGCACCGGTCGCAGCCAGCACGTCGGCCTCCACCGTATCCGCCGCAAGGCCCGTGCGCGCGAGGTTGTCGCGCAGCCGCGCCAGACGCCCGCCGTTCGAATCAATGGCCGTAACCGCAGCGCCAGCGGCTGCGATCTGCATCGTTTTGCCTCCCGGGGCGGCGCAAAGGTCTGCGACCGTCTCTCCCGCTTGTGGCGCAAGGAGCTTTACCGGCAGCGCCGCGGCGGCGTCCTGCACCCACCAAGAGCCGTCTTCAAAGCCCGGCAGCGCGGAGATCTGTCCCGCATCTGCAAGCCGTACAGAGCCTGTGGGAAGGACCTGGCCGCCGAGCATCTCTGCCACCGCTGCGGGCTCGCCCTTTGCGGTGATGTCGACGGGTGCACCGCGCATATGGGCTGTCTCGATGCCCTGCACGGCGGAGTTGCCGTAGGCGTCCGCCAGCGGTTTGCGCAGCCATGGGGGCATACGCGATACTGGCAGCTTGCCCCATTTGCCATCAGCCTCGGCAATCGCGCGGCGCAGGACCGCGTTCACCATTCCTTTGAGCCCGATCGTCCGCTTGGAGAGACCGGCCGCACTCACCATGTCAGATACCACGCCATGGGCCGCACCCTCGAGCGCCGCAACCTCCACGAGGCCAAGACGCAGGATGTGATGCACCGCCTCGGGCGGGTTCTTCCGCATGAGCGGCTTCAACACGCGATCTGCGCGATCCATGTGCCGGAAGGTCTCTGTGGCCAGGCGCTGCGCGCGCGCCCGGTCTGCCGGAGCGAGGTCCTGAAACCGGGGAAGGACCGTGAGTTCCGACAAGAGCCGCCCCTCTTCCGTGACCCCACTCAGAAGCTTCAGCGCGGCGCGGCGGGCGGGGTGTGGCTGTTGCGGCACGGTGGCTCCTTGGAGAGTGGCAGGCCGCGGGCTATATCAGCCCCATGACGGAAAACAATATGCCAGAGCCGGGGGCGCCCGGCACAGAGCCCTCGGACTACGACTACGAGAGCCTGCCACCCGCCGCCAAGCGCGCGCTGGAAGAAGCCGAGGAGCGCCGCAAGGCCACTCAGGAAAAGGCGCTGCCAAAGGAATACGGCGGTCGCGACGGCCCGGAGCCCGTTCGCTACGGCGATTGGGAGAAAAAGGGCGTGGCGATCGACTTCTAACGCAGGTCGAAATCCGCGTAGCGCCCGTCACCGCGATCGGTGGTAAAGCGCATCTCTGTCCCATCAAACTCCACGAGCTGGCAGTTGTACGGGATGGGCCGCGAGCCCCACGTCATTTCCCGGCAGAAATACCCGTCCTGCCAGGCCCAGTCGCCGGTGATGTCTGAGCCGAGAGCGCTGCCTGCGATATTTCCGTCCGGAAAGACCGCCACGGAAATGCCCACGCCGAGGTAGCGGGTGAAAAGGGTCTGCCCATCGAGTGTCTTCAGAAACTCATCTTGAGACGAGATCTTTTCCATCGCAGCAACAGGTGCGGCGACGCTGAGAGCAAGGCCAACGGCAAAGATTTTCGAGATCAGGGACATGCGCGGCTCCGGGTCTGATACCTGTCCTACGCAGATCGCGGCGTTTTGGATGCATCGCGCCAATGCGCCTCGCTCAAGACAGGCCGAGAACATCCATCATGTCGTACTGTCCTGGCTTCTTGTCCTGGCCCCAAAGCGCGGCTTTGAGCGCGCCGCGCGCAAAGATCCCGCGATCTGTTGCGATGTGGCGGAGCACCACGCGCTCCCCCGGACCGGCAAAGAGAACGTCATGCTCCCCCACGATGTCACCGCCACGGATATTCGAGAACCCGATATTGCCCCGCTTGCGCGGCCCGGTCATGCCGTCTCGCGCGCTATCGGCATGCTCAGAGAGCGTGATGCCACGCCCCTCCGCCGCGGCCTCCCCCAGCATGAGAGCGGTGCCTGACGGGGCATCCACCTTGTGATGGTGGTGAGCTTCGATCACCTCGATGTCGAAATCCTCGTCGAGGGCCGCGGCCACCATCCGCGTGAGCTTTGTCAGCAGGTTTACGCCGAGCGACATATTCCCGGCGCGCACGAGCACCGCGTGGCGCGCGGCGGGTTCGAGCGCGGCGACCTGATCCTCGCTCATGCCCGTCGTGCCGATGACGTGAACGGCCCGCGCCTGCGCCGCAAGACCGGCGAATTCGAGTGTCGCTGCGGGCGCGGTAAAGTCGATAACGGCCTGCGCCTGGGCAAAGGCTTCGAGCGGGTCATCGGTTACTGCGACGCCCATTTCCGCCCCGCCCATGGCGAGGCCGACATCCTGACCCACCCAGTCATGGCTCGTCCGCTCCACGGCCCCAACGAGGCGCGCGCGATCCGACGCGCGGACTGTCTCGATAAGCATCTGCCCCATGCGGCCCGATGCGCCGGTGATCACGATCCCAGGAAGCTCTGCCATCCTACCCTCCGTTTCCCGCTCAATGCCCGAGCGTCGCCCCCTTGGCAACGCACGCCCACGCCCGTATCTGGCGCCCATGGGAAAGAACAAGTTTCATGACGGGCCGGGACCGAGCCAGAGGCAATTGCGTGTGGGCGAGCTGATCCGGCGTACGCTGTCGGAGATTCTAGCCCGCGGGGATATCCATGATCCCGACCTCACCGGCCGGTCGATCACGGTGAGCGAGGTCACCGCCTCCCCCGATCTCAAGATCGCGACGGTCTACGTGATGCCACTGGGCGGGTCAGGCCATGACGAGGTGATCGAGGCGTTGGCGCGCAACAAATCCGAGATGCGGCGCGTCATCGGCAAGAAGAGCGCGCTGAAGTTCACGCCCGATCTGCGCTTTCGGATTGATGAGACCTTTGACCGGCTCGATCAGACCCGCGCCATGTTTTCCCAGGACGAGGTGCGCCGTGATCTGGAGGATTAGCGCGCTCCTGGCTCTCCTTGCGCTGCCAGCCGCGGCGGCCAGCTGCGAGAAGGTCAGCCACGCGGGCAATCGCTTCACCGTCTGTGAGGTGGACCTGACGCAAAACGCCGCGCGGCTCTACTGGCGCGATCCCGCGGGTGCGCTTTACGGCGGCTTTGATGCGCTCCCGGGTGAGGTGCTCATCGCCACGAATGGCGGGATGTACCACGAAGATCGCCGCCCGGTTGGTCACTATCTGGAAGAGGGGAAAGAGGTCGTGGCGCCAATCTCGGCGGAAGGCCCCGGTAATTTCGGGCTGCTCCCAAACGGCGTGCTGTGCTTACAGGAGGCGCGCGCGCGCATCATCGAGACCCGCGCCTACATCTCCGAACGGCCCCCCTGCCGCTACGCGACGCAGTCAGGCCCGATGCTGGTCATCGATGGCGCTCTGCATCCTCGCTTTATTCCCGACGGAACCAGCCGCAAGCGGCGCGGCGGCGTAGGCGTCAGCGATGATGGGCGTACGCTCTTTATCGCCGTCACCGACGGCGCGGCGAATTTTTTCGATTTCGGCACACTCTTTCGCGACACGCTCGGGACGCCGAATGCGCTCTTTACGGACGGCACGATCACGCGGCTTTACGACCGCGCTTCGGGCCGCGCTGATCCCGGCCCGCGTATGGGCCCGATCCTCGCAATCCTCGAATAGGCAGGCCTATGGCACGCAAGAAGAAAGGTCGGCCAATCTCCGGCTGGCTCATCGTTGACAAACCCGCGGGCCTGACGTCGACGGCTGTGGTCAACAAGGTGAAATGGGCCATGGACGCGCAAAAGGCGGGTCACGCGGGCACGCTCGACCCTGCCGCCACCGGCGTGCTCGCCGTGGCCTTGGGCGAGGCGACAAAGACGGTGCCCTTCGTCACAGACGCGCTGAAGGCATACCGGTTCACTGTCAGCTGGGGTGCCGAAACCAACACCGATGACGCAGAGGGCGAGGTCACAAAAACCGCCGAGGCGCGCCCGAGCGAGACGGCAATCAAAGACGCCCTCGGTGCCTTCGTGGGCGAGATCGAGCAAGTGCCACCTGCCTTCTCAGCCGTGAAGATCGATGGCGTCCGGGCCTACAAGAAAGCCCGCGATGGCGAGGACGTGTCGCTCACGGCCCGCCCCCTCTGGGTGGAAGAACTGACGCTCATCGACTGCCCGGACGCCGATCACGCAGAGCTCGAGCTTGTCTGCGGGAAAGGCGGCTATGTCCGGGCCATCGCCCGTGATCTCGGGCGTGCACTGGGCTGCCTTGGACACGTGGATCGCCTGCGTCGGACATGGTCCGGCCCGTTCGATGTGGCTCAGGGCCTGAGCTACGAAGATATCGAAGCGCAAGCACGGAACGAGGCGCTCGACGCCCATCTCATGCCGCTGGAAATGGGGCTCTCCGAGTTGCCCGAACTCCGGACAACTCCGGAGGGTGCCGCACGGCTGCGCAACGGAAATCCGGGCTTTGTTTATCCGGGCGAGGCAGAATACGGCGATGAAGCTTGGGCCTCTCTTGATGGGCGGGCCGTAGCAGTGGGCATTGCCAAAGGCGGCGAGCTGCACCCGAGCCGCGTGTTTGCTGCGTGA
>JBCBME010000022.1:0-15953 GCA_039822945.1 Pseudomonadota bacterium | reverse complement strand
ATCGTGATCTACATGGGCATGAAGCACCTGCCCCAGATCACGACGCAGCTCCTCGCAGCGGGCCGGGACGAGGACGAGCCGGTGGCCGTCGTCACCACAGCGACGACCGCCGAGCAGACCGTCTTTGAAACGACCCTCAGCCGTGCCGCGGAGGAGGTCGCCGCGGCGGGCCTTGAGCCTCCGTCCATCATTTGCATCGGGCGCGGCGTGCTCTTGCGTCAGGTGCTCGACTGGCAGGCGATGGCGCAGGGTAGACCTGCGCGCAATCCCGATCCGCTCGGCCGTGGCCGCCCCGCCGAAAGCGCATGAAGGCCACGCTCATCGCCGCGCCGAGCTCCGGTGCTGGTAAAACCACCGTCACGCTCGCGCTCTTGCGCGCTTTGGCGCAGGACGGACACGCGCCGCGCAGCGTGAAGCTCGGGCCCGATTACATTGATCCCGCCTTTCACAGCGCCGCGACAGGATGCCATACGCTGAACCTCGATCCCTGGGCGATGGACGCGGATATGCAGGCGGCGATGCTCGCGGGAAACGGGCCTCTTGTCGTTGAAAGCGCAATGGGCCTTTTTGACGGGGCGGGCCTCAGCGGGGCAGGCTCCGCCGCAGACGTGGCCGAACGGTTTGGCCTGCCGATCACGCTGGTGGTGGACTGCGCCAAGGCCGCTCAGACCATTCCCGCACTGGTAGAAGGGATCACGCGGCACCGCCCGGGTTTGCGTTTCCATGGGCTGGTGCTCAATCGCGTCGGCTCCGCCCGTCACGAGGCGATCCTGCGCGAAGCTCTGAAGCGCTCCGATACGCCCCCAGTTCTGGCCGTGTTGCGCCGCGAAGACGGGCTCACCCTCCCCAGCAGACATCTTGGGCTCGTTCAGGCAGCCGAACACCCCGACTTGCCCCAGAAGCTCGACGCCATGGCCGAATGGCTACGGCGCGCTGTGGACCCGCGCACGCTGCTCGCAACGAGCGATGCGCCCGCTGGAGCATCACCGCAAATCCCACCTCCGGGAAAAAGGATTGCCATCGCCAAAGATGAAGCCTTTTCATTTATCTACCCGCATTTCCTCACATCATGGGTGAATGCGGGGGCGCAAATTGCGGAGTTCTCTCCCCTCGCCGATGAGGCGGTCCCCGAGGCAGATTTCGTTTTTCTTCCCGGCGGGTATCCAGAGCTTCACGCGGGCCGCTTGGCGCGCGCCAGAACTTTCATAAAAAGCTTGAGGAACGCCTCGCAAAACATTACAATATATGGAGAATGTGGGGGCTATATGACGCTCGGCGAGACCCTCATCGATGGCGACGGCGCGGCGCACGCCATGGCAGGCCTCCTGCCGGTCACAACAAGTTTTGCCACGCCAAAGCTTACACTGGGCCACCGGGCGCTCAGAGCGGAAGGCGGGCCGTGGCCGGGCGCAAACAACTTGGTCTGGCGTGGCCACGAGTTTCACTTCTCCACCGCCGTGGAGGAACGCGGCACGCCCCTCTTTACCGCGCGTGACGCAGATGGGGCGGCCCTGCCCGCCATGGGGCTGCGCAGCGGCAACGTGTCAGGCTCTTACGCCCACCTCATTGCGCCGCACCGGCCTGAGACGCCATGAGCGGGCTTGTGGAGCCTCCGCGCCCGGCGTAACGCTCTGCCCATGACGTCTGCCACCACACCTACCGACGACAAACAAGCCAAGCGCAATGTGGTCATCCTCGTGGCGGCGCAGGCGATGCTCGGCTCTCAAATCACCATGATCTTTGTGATCGGGGGGCTTGCGGGCCAGATGCTCGCCCCCAATCCCTGCCTTGCCACACTCCCCATCTCCCTCATCGTGTTCGGGTCGATGACGACGGCGCCGTGGCTGTCGCGGCTCATGCAGGTGCAGGGACGCGTAACAGGTTTCATGACCGGGAGCGCAGGCGGCCTCGTAGGCTCCATCATCGGGGCCTACGCGCTTTCGACTGCGGATTTCTGGCTGCTGCTTGTGGGCTCCTACTTCACGGGCATGTACATGTCAGCCCAGGGCTTTTACCGCTTTGCCGCAGTGGACACGGCCTCTGATGAGTTTCGGCCCAAGGCGATTTCCTACGTGATGGCCGGTGGTCTCATCTCCGCGCTGATCGGGCCGCAGCTTACCAAGGTCACAAATGACCTCTTCGCCGTTCCCTTCATGGGCACCTACCTCGCGGCGGCGGGGATCAATCTCATCGGTATGGCGCTCTTCCTGCTTCTGGACCTGCCAAAGCCAACAAAAGGGCCAACCGCAACGGCCGGCCGCACGACCTGGGAGATGCTTACGACCCCGCGCATCGCGGTGGCAGTGATCTGTGCCATGGTCTCCTACGCGCTCATGAACCTCGTGATGACCTCGACACCGCTCGCCGTCGTGGCCTGCGGGTTCACGGCGGGCAATGCGGCAGACGTCGTCAGCGCCCATGTGATCGCGATGTTCCTTCCATCTTTCTTCACAGGCCACCTCATCGCCCGCTTCGGGGCGGAGCGGATCGTGGCGGTTGGACTGGCCACACTGGCCGTGGGCGGCGGCGTGGCGCTGGCGGGGGTGGAGCTGTCGAACTTCTTTGCAGCGCTTATCCTCCTCGGCCTCGGTTGGAATTTCGGCTTCATCGGCGCCACCACCATGCTCGCGGCGTCGCACGCCCCCGAAGAGCGCGGCCGCATTCAGGGCACCAATGATTTCATCGTCTTCGGCTGCGTCACCCTGGCATCGCTCGCCTCGGGCGGGCTCATGAACTGCTCGGGGAGCTCGCCCGTGGCGGGCTGGAACGCCGTCAACATCGCAATGGTCCCCTTCCTCGTGCTGGCCGGGAGCGCGCTCCTCTGGCTGGTCCTCAAACAACGCAACGCGCAACCGGCAGAGTAGTCATGGAGCTTTCACGCACGATCACAGGCCTGAATGGCGGGGGCGACGATGGCTGGGGCCTCTTTTATGAGGCGCGTCGGCGCAAGGCCCGCGGCGAGCCCATCCTCGAGCTTACGATTGGGGAGCATGACATCCGCACGCATCCCGCCATTCTCGACGCGATGCATGCCTCGGCGCGCGGTGGTCACACCGGCTATGCCATGGTGCCCGGCGTCTCCGCCCTGCGCGAGGCGGTGGCCCACCGCGTGAGCGCGCGCACGGGCGTCGCAACCGGGCCGGATAATGTGCTCATTACGCCGGGCGGGCAGGCAGCGCTCTTTGCCGCGCATCTCGCAGCCCTCAATCCCGGCGATCGCGCGCTCTTCATTGATCCTTACTACGCCACCTACCCCGGCACGATCCGGGGCACAGGGGCCGTGTCACGCGCGGTTCCGTGTTTGGCCAAATACGGCTTTCAGCCCCGCGCGGAGGATCTTCGCGAGGCCGCATCAGGCGCAAAAAGCCTTCTCATCAACACGCCAAACAATCCGACTGGCGCCGTCTACAGCCGAGAGACGATCGAGGGGATCGCGCAGGTGGCGCAGGAGGCGGATCTCTGGCTCATTTCAGATGAGGTCTACGACAGCCAGGTCTGGCACGGCACGCATCTGAGCCCGCGTGCCCTGCCCGGCATGGCCGAGCGCACGCTCGTGATCGGCTCGATGTCGAAGTCCCACGCCATGACGGGCTCCCGCGTGGGCTGGATCGTGGCACCCGAAGACGTCATCGCCCACCTGATCGATCTTGCCACCTCCACGACCTATGGCGTGCCGGGCTACATTCAGGACGCCGCCCTCTTTGCCCTGAACGAGGGAGAGTGGCTTGAAGAGGAGGTGGGCGCACCCTTCAAGCGCCGCCGCCAAAAGGCGGAGGCCCTGATCGCGGCACAAAACACAGTGGGGCTCGTCCCGTCGGGGGGCGCGATGTACCTCATGCTCGACATCTCGAGCACGGGCTTGAGCGGCAAGGGCTTTGCGGCGGCTCTTCTGGATGAAGCTGCCATAGCAGTGATGCCCGGCGAAAGCTTTGGGACCGCTGCAGCAGGCCATGTGCGCGTGGCCATGACGCTGGAGGACACCGCGTTTGAGGCCGCGCTCTCTCGTCTTTTGAGCTTTGCTGCGGACCGCGCGACGGTCTGAGGCGCGCCTCAGAAGTTGAACGAATAACGCAGCGTAAACGTATCGGCATCCACATCGACAGCCGAGCCATCGAATTCATCAAACGCGTGCGAGAGGTATTCGACGCCCACGCGCCCCGGTGCTGGCAGGTCAAACTCCGCACCAAGGCCGATGAAATAGCCGTTGTCGTCGCCCAGGTCGCTCGTACGCGCATGGGCAAAGCCTGTCGTGCCGTAAACCAGCGCCCCGCCGAGATCATATCCCCCGCGAAGCTTCAGCCGCGAGACCGTATCAAGCTCGCCCGAGCCCCCGCTCAAGGGAACGCTGAGCTCATCGAAATCAATCTCTGCACCGTAGACAAGCGGCCCAGTGGACAACAGCAGCCCTGCATGGACCCCAAGAAGATCATCATCGCCAGTCACGCCGACATTCGTGTCGACCTCTGCCGTGCCGAATTGAAGCCCGACATAGGGCCCGTCAAAGCCCTCCGCCGACACCACGACCGACGACAGCGCCAAAAGGGCTGCCACCGCGATGGATGGGTACTGCATCGATAGCCTCCGCCATTATCTGCCCACCGGTGCATGCGAGGCCCGGCGGTGTCACTGCGAGTCTACCATGACACGGCGCAAAAAGCACCATGTCGCGAATGGCGTGTGCTGTCGTTTTCAGGCGAGATCATGCCGGCCTACGCGGCTTTCGTAGGCATATGTTGGCCAATACGGCGAAAACACGGGCTCTTTTAGTGCTGATGCAGCGCACCATCGGTGCGCGACGCGGGCGCGCGGCACGGGGGCGACCGGGCGGGATGTGACACCCTCCCCCTCCGTTCCACGCCCAGCCAAGGACCACAGTTATGAATGATCTGACCCCGCCGCGCCCCGCCCGATCAGGCGGTCGCGCTGCGCGTCGCGCCATGCGCGCCGCCCCGCTCGCACAAGCCCAACGCCCAGTGAACCCCGGCCTCGAAGGCGGGACGTTGAAAGTGCTGTCTGATGCCGAAGTCGCCCGGATCCATGACGCAGCCCTCCGCTGCCTCGAAGAGATCGGGCTCGCCGATGCGCCCCCCTCGGGCATTGAGCTCCTCACCGGTGCGGGTGCCATCCTTGGCGACGATGGCCGCATCCGCTTCCCCCGCGCCCTTGTCGAAGACATGCTGGCCAAGGCCGCGCGCGGTATCAGGCTCTGCGGCCGTGACCCGGCCTTTGACCTCGATCTCTCTGGGACGCGGGTCCATTACGGGACAGCGGGCGCCGCCGTCCACATGGTCGATGTCGAAGGAAACGCCTACCGCGAAAGCACGCTGCAGGATCTCCACGACGCAGCGCGCCTGACCGACCAGCTCGACAACATCCATTTCTTCCAGCGCCCCATGGTGGCGCGCGACGTCACTGACAACCGGGAGATGGATTACAACACCGTCTACGCCTCCGTCACCGGCACGCGGAAACATATCGGCACGTCCATCGTGGAGCCCGACCACGTCCCTGACATCCTTCAGATGCTCCACATGATGGCGGGCAGCGAAGAAGCGTGGCGCGCGCGTCCGTTCGTGTCGAACTCCAACTGCTTTGTCGTCCCGCCCATGAAGTTCGCCACCGAGAGCTGCGAGGTGATGGAGGCCTGCATTCGCGGCGGCATGCCCGTTCTGCTCTTGTCCGCCGGGATGGCGGGGGCCACGGCGCCCTCGACGCTGGCTGGGGCCATTGTCCAGGCCACGGCGGAGTGTCTGGCGGGCGTGGTTTACGTCAACGCGCTCGCCCCGGGTCATCCCGCGATCTTTGGCACCTGGCCCTTCGGGCTCGACCTGCGCACCGGGGCGATGTCCATCGGTTCGGGCGAGCAGGCGCTTTTGTCGGCAGGTTGCGCGCAGATGCACCAGTTTTATGGCCTGCCCGGCGGCGCGGCAGGCGGTGCCTCGGATTCCAAACTCCCGGACATGCAGGCCGGCTGGGAGCAGATGTGCTCCAACGTGATGGCGGGGCTCTCTGGGCTCAACATGGTCTATGAAGCCGCCGGGATGCATGCTTCGCTTCTTGGGTTCTGCTTTGAAAGCCTCGTGATGGGGGATGACCTTGTCGGGCAAGCGTTGCGCTGCGTGCGGGGTATCGAGGTCAACGACGACACGCTCGCTGTTGAGACCATCCGGCAGGCGGTATTGGGCCCAGATGGCACAGGCGGGCCCGGGCACTACTTGGGCACGGAGCAAACGCTGGAGCGCATGGAAAAAGACTTTGTCTATCCGCGGCTTGGCGATCGGACCTCACCTAAGGAGTGGGATGAGAACGGCAAGCCTGACCTCGTGGAGAAGGCCGCGGCGCGCACCAAGGAGCTCCTCGCTGCGCCTTGCGAAGCCGCCCTCGACCCCGCGACCGACGCGGCCATCCGCGATCGCTTCAACATCCACCTGTCCCGCTGATTGGCACGCCTCCCGCGCCCGGCTATAGGGTGCCGGAAAGAGGGAGGCTGCCATGGACATCACGCAAGCAAAGGTCGTTGTCACCGGCGGGGCATCGGGCCTTGGCGCGGCGACGGCAGCGCATTTCGCAGAACGCGGCGCCGCCGTCACGGTGTTTGACCGAGACCCCGCAGGCGCTGACCGGGCCGCAGCTTTCGGCGCGGGCTTTGCAGAGGTGGACGTCACGGATGAAGCATCCGTCCGCGCGGGGTTTGACCATGCCGTGGCACGCATGGGCGGGCTCACCTGCGCCATAAGCTGCGCGGGCATCGCCACAGCAGAGCGCACCATGGGGCGCAAAGGCCCCCATGCACTAGAAAGCTTTGAGCGCACCATAAGCATCAACCTCACTGGCAGCTTCAATATCGCACGCTTAGCCTCTGAAATCATGTCAGATAATGATATTGATGAAAGCGGCGAACGCGGCGTCGTCATCAACACCGCCTCTGTGGCGGCATTCGATGGGCAGAAGGGCCAAGCCGCCTATGCGGCCTCCAAGGGCGGTGTTGCCGCCCTGTCGCTCCCGCTCGCGCGCGACCTCGGCTCCCTCGGCATCCGTGCCATGGCCATCGCGCCCGGCATCTTTCGCACGCCCATGCTGGAAAGCCTGGGCGAAGAGGTCATGGACGGGCTCGCTGCAGACGTGATCCACCCGAAACGCCTCGGCATGCCCGAAGAATTCGCCCGCCTCGCGGCGTTCATCGTCGAATGCAGCTACCTCAACGGCACCACCATCCGGCTCGACGGCGCGCTCCGCATGCCCTGAGAGCCAGAGGCGCGGCTTACGACGCCTCCGCCTTTTCCTCAAGCGTCATCCATTCCTCTTCGGCATCACCGAGTGCGGCCTGTCGTTCGACAAGAGCCTCCGTCGCCTTTTGGAACTTAACAGGTGCGTCCTGATAAAGGCCGGGCTGCGCGAGAAACTCTTCAAGCTTTGCGATCTCGGCGGTCAGACGGTCGATCTCGGCAGGGAGCGCTTCGAGGCGGTGCTGCTCGGTAAAGCTCAGCCCCTCCTGCCGCGCCTTTTCGGGTGCCGCAGCCTTTGCGGCCGTTTTGGCAGGCTTTTCTGCGCGGGCCGCCTTTTCTGACGCGGGCTTTTGCGCCTGATAATCGCTCCACCCTCCCGCATAGGTCGTCAGGCGGCCACGGCCCTCAAAGGCGATCGTGGTGGTGGCGACGCGGTCGAGAAAGTCCCGGTCGTGGCTCACCAACAGAACCGTGCCCTCATAATCCCCCAAGATGTCCTGCAGCAGGTCGAGCGTCTCCACGTCGAAGTCATTGGTGGGCTCGTCGAGGATCAGAAGGTTGGACGGCTTGGCCATGAGCTTGGCCAAAAGCAGCCGCGCCCTCTCCCCACCCGACAGGGAATGGACCGGCGCGCGCGCTTGCGCATCGTCAAAAAGGAACTCTTTGAGGTAGCCCACCACGTGTTTGGGCGTGCCCCGCACCATGATCTGATCGGCCTGCCCGGACACACGAAGCCCCTGTTCCGAAGTCAGCGCCTCCCAGAGGCTCAGATCCGGGTCAATCTGGGCACGCGCTTGGTCAAAGACAGCGATCTCAAGGTATGTCCCAAGCTTCACCGTCCCCTCATCCGGGGCCAGCGCGCCGGTGAGCATGTTCAGAAGCGTCGTCTTGCCCGCCCCATTGGGACCCACGAAGGCCACGCGATCGCCGCGCTCCACGGTGAGTGAGAAATCGCGCACAACCGTCTGACCTGCAAAGCTTTTTGTGAGCCCGCGCGCCTCAATGACGCGTTTACCGCTCTTCTTGCCAGCATCAAGCTCTAGCGCCGCCGCCCCCTGCCGTTTGATCTGCGAGGCCCGCTCCGCGCGGAGATCAGCAAGGGCGCGCACGCGGCCCATGTTGCGCTTTCTGCGCGCGCTGATGCCTTCGACGGCCCAGCGGGCTTCGGCCTTGATCTTGCGGTTGAGCTTGTGGCGCGCGGTGTCTTCTTCGTCCCACGTCTTGTCGCGCCACGCCTCGAAGTTGGCAAAGCCCTTTTCCTGACGCCGCACCTCGCCCCGGTCGATCCAGAGCGTGGCGCGCGTGAGGTTCGACAGGAACGCGCGGTCGTGGGAAATGACGACATAGGCGGTGCGGGTGTTTCGCATCTCTTCCTCGAGCCAGGCAATGGCTTCGATATCGAGATGGTTGGTGGGCTCATCGAGCAGCATGAGATCGGGCGCCTCGGCCCAGATTTTGGCCAAAGCCGCGCGCCGCCGCTCCCCGCCTGATGCCGTGGCCACGGGCCGCGCGGGATCGAATTTGAGGCCCTCAGACGCCATCTCCACCCGGTAGGCCTCGCTGGGCTCAAGGTCAGCCAAGGCGAACTCCCCCAGCGTCTCAAAGCCCGTCATGTCGGGGTCTTGCTGCATGTAGCCCACAGATGTGCCCGCGGGCATCACGCGCGAGCCGCTGTCAGCCTCTGTCAGACCCGCCATCACCTTGAGGAGCGTGGATTTGCCGGAGCCATTGCGGCCAACAAGCGCCACACGGTCGCCGGGCTGAATGACGAGGCTCAGCCCGTCAAAGACCGGAGTGCCTCCAAAGGTGAGGCCAATATCGTTGAGCTGGAGAAGCGGAGTGATTGCCATGGCGCGGAGCTATGGCGGCGCAGCACCGGCGTCAATCCGGGGCGCGTTGCACTAGCTCGCGACAGCGCGCAGCAAACGCTTTCGCGCAGCAGGGATCGCCGCGACCTCAAGCCCGGTAAAGACGTGAAGCGTGCCGAGATCGCGATCCACGACCGCGTGGTCACTGACCCAGCCTCCCATGGCCAGATAGGTCTTGAGAAGCGGTGGCATCGCCAGCATCGCCCGTTTCCGATCAAGATCGCAGGGCCTATGCGCGGCAATTGCGGAGCCCGGTTCCCCAAAGCGCACGACCTCCGGGGCCTTAACGGAGGGCTGCCAACGCTTTGGCGCAGGATGGCGATCCCGCAAAAGCGCGAATGTGTCCTTGTAGAGCGCGGCCTCCGTGCCCTTGAAGGACGAGCAGCCAAACATCATGCCCGCGCCGCGTTCGTCGACATAGACCGTCAGCGCCCCGAGCGCGATGCGCATGATATCAGGATCCGAGAGCCCGGGTGCTGCGCAAAACCGCCCAACCTCGATCATCGGGCCGGTATGGTCGGCAAGGCTCGCCAGACCATAGTACTGGGAGGAATAGCTGGCATCAACGTCGGCACCGCTCGCAAGCCCCATCAGGCGAAAGGAGCAGACAAGCGCCCCCGTCGCGCGAGCCTCCACGAGCATGTGATCGCATACCGGATCAAAGGCATCGACATCGCGCGCGACCCCGTCCCGAAAGACAAGCGCCCGAAGCGTTTGCGTCGCAGCGACATCAGCTTCACTGCCTGCAAGGCGCGCGCGGTACTTTCCCTTGTTCAGCTCACGCATGGATCACCTTTGCCTGTGTAGTCCGTGCCGGGCGTGTTGCGCCCCTTGGCCCTGCCAATGTCGACGCCTACATCTTGCGCGACGCATGGCACGCCACGTGCCGCAAGACAACGCTAAGAGCATGTGAGACCCACGCTCATCGAGACCGGAGGTGCGGATATGGAAAAAATCGTCAAGTCAGACAGCGAATGGCAAGCTGAGCTCAGCGATTTGGCCTTCAAGGTCACGCGAAGACACGGCACGGAGCGCGCCGGCACGCATGAAAGCTTCCCCTCGGGCCCTGGCCTTTTCCGGTGTGTCTGCTGCCACGCGCCGCTCTTCGATAAAGCCCATAAGTTCGAAAGCGGCACAGGCTGGCCCTCCTTCTATCAGCCCGCCGCTGACGCGCCGATTGGAGAAAGCGTGGATAACAGCTGGTTCATGCGCCGCACGGAGGTCCATTGTGACCGCTGCGATGCGCATCTGGGGCATGTCTTTCCCGACGGTCCCCAGCCGACGGGGCTGCGCTACTGCATCAACGGCGTCGCGCTCACGTTTCAGTCCGAGGACGAAGACGCTTAGGCGAGCGCGGCTTTAGGCCCCGGGGCCCGTATTGCCACCGCCAAAGACGGCGCCGGGGTCAAAGCGGCCCAGATTGCCCAGAAGCTGGCGCAGGAACGTGCTGTCTTGCACGGCCGAGTCTGTCACACGGCGCGAGAGCGGCACGACGCGACCGTCCTCCAGCGTGAAACGCTCGATATTGGCGACGACCCCCTCACCATCAAAGCTGATCGCCACGAGTTGCCGGTCAAGCACCTGTGGGGCCCGCACGCCAAAATGGCGGCGCCGGTCCGCGAGGTAGTAGAATGCGCTTTCGGTGAGAACACCGCTCGTCGAGGGGCGTCCGATGATGTCCTCTACGGTGGTGCGGGTGTCGACGCCCACGATGATGTTTTGCAGCTCATCATCCGAGGGGGCGTAGCCATGATTGCGCACAGTCGCCACGCAACCTGACAGCGCCAGAACGGCAAGCGCAGCCACAGCTGCCTTAAGCTTTGAAGACATTCGCATAATCGCCCATCTCACCGTCATACGCACGGCCTTTCCCAGGCCGCCGCCGTGATGTAACAGCCCGGTGCCGATCATTTCAACCCAGAGCCCGGGCCGCCCGGGCTGCATCTCAGCAGGCCCCCCATGACGCGCCTCACCCATCTTCGCCTCGCCAAACTGCCCGCAGACGGGCCGCATCAGTTTGACTGGCAGCCCTCGGACGCGGAGCGCGCCGCCATGATCGATGCCCTTGGTCTTCTCGATCTACGCAAGATGCGCGCCACGCTGACCGTGGCCCCTCGTGGAAAGAGCGACTGGCACCTCACGGCCAAATGGGGCGCCACCGTCGTACAGCCCTGCGTGGTGACGCTTGATCCGGTGACCGCACGTCTCGAACAGACGGACACGCTCCGGTTCACCGCCAAGATGCCGGAGATCACCGAGACCGAGGCCGAGATGCCCGAAGATGAAACGCTCGAGCCGCTGAAAGACGAAGTGGAAATCGCCGCCCTCCTCCAGGAAATGGTGGCGCTTGCGCTGCCGCCCTATCCGCGCGCCGATGGGGCCGAGCTTGGCACCGCGATTTATACCGCTCCTGGTGAGACACCCATGACAGATGACGACGCCAAACCCTTTGCTGGCCTCGCCGCCCTCAAATCCAAGCTTGAGAGCCCCGAAAACGGAGATTGAGGCTTGCAAAGTTACCCCACGTGGCTAAACGCAGGGGTCTCGCGCAAAGGGGTTGCGCGGGCGTGGCCGGTGCTTTAGAGCCCGCCAAACTCCAGTAACACAGGTGCGCGAACGCGCGCGCCCCCGATCCGAGGTTGAGACATGGCTGTCCCACAGAATCGCGTCACCCGTTCGCGCCGCAACAATCGCCGCGCCCACGACAGCCTGGTGGCCGCGAACCCCAACGAATGCACCAATTGCGGTGAGCTGAAGCGCCCGCACCACGTCTGCCCGTCTTGCGGCCACTACGACGACCGTGAAGTCATCGCGATGGTCGACGAGATCGATCTCGAAGACGAAGACGCCGCCTAAGGGGCCCGTGCCCCGTGGCTGGCGCATCCGACACATCCAGAACCTCCGCCGCGACGTCAAACGACGTCGTGCTGTCCATTGACGCCATGGGTGGCGATCAAGGCCCGAGCGTTGTCGTGAAGGGCATGGCAAAGGCCGCGCGCTCCAATCCGCGCCTGCGCTATATCCTGAGCGGGCCCAGAGAAAAGCTGAAGCCGCTCGTCGAAAAGCGCAAGATCACCGAGATCACCACGATCAACGACGCCAGCGGCGTTGTCAGCATGTCTGACAAGCCCTCTCAAGTCATGCGCCACGGCAAGGACACCTCCATGTGGGCTGCCATCAACGCCGTGCGTTCGAAGGCCGCGGATGTCTGTGTCTCTTGCGGCAATACCGGCGCGCTGATGGCCGTCTCGATGGTACGGCTGCGCAAACTGCCGGGCGTCAATCGGCCCGCCATCGCGATCCTGTGGCCCTCCTCGAACCCGCAAGGCTTCAACGTCCTGCTCGATGCGGGCGCTGACATACGGGCGGATGAGGGCGACCTCATGCAATACGCGCTCATGGGTGTCAGCTACGCACGCAACGGCCTCGGCATCGAGCGTCCGCGAGTCGGCCTGCTCAACGTCGGCACTGAGGATCACAAGGGCCGTGCTGAGCTACGGGTGGCCGGCGAAATGATCGAGGCGCAGGCGGAAGAGGCCAGTTTCGAGTATTGTGGCTTTGTCGAAGGCGGCCAGATTCCGGGAAAGAAGGTCGATGTGATCGTCACGGACGGCTTTACCGGGAATGTCGCGCTCAAGACGGGGGAAGGCACGGCGAGCTTTATCTCATCGTCGCTCAAGGGCGCGTTCCGGCATACGCCTCTTTCCCGGCTCGCGGCCCTCATGGCCTACACATCGCTTTCGCGGTTTCGTCGTCGCATCGACCCACGCCGCGTCAATGGCGGCGTGTTTCTTGGGTTGAACGGGACCGTGGTCAAAAGCCACGGCTCTGCCGATGCCACGGGCGTCGCCGCCGCGATCCAACTTGCCTTTCAACTTGCCAGCAGCGGCTTTTCGGAACGTCTCGCCGCACGCGTGGCGCAAGCGGGCGGTTTTGGCTCGGCAGACGAAAACGAGGCCGCCCAATGACGCGTCGCGCCGTCGTCACCGGAGTGGGCCATTACCTGCCAGCGCGGGTGGTGGAAAACGCGGAGTTCGAAGCCACTCTCGAGACCTCAGACCAATGGATCCGCACCCGCACCGGCATCGAACGCCGTCATTTTGCGGCCGAGCAAGAGACGACCTCGCAGATGGGGGCCGAAGCCGCGCGCGCAGCCCTCGCCGATGCGGGGATCACCGCTGAGGACGTGGATGCGCTCATCCTTGCGACCTCCACTGCAGACCTCACCTTTCCTTCTGCTGCGACCATGGTGCAGGCCGAACTGGGCATGACCCGCGGCTTTGCCTTTGACGTGCAGGCCGTCTGCGCGGGCTTTGCCTATGCGATGACGACGGCCAATTCGCTGATCCTGTCCGGGCAGGCTGAGCGCGTTCTGGTGATCGGGGCCGAGACGTTTTCGCGCCTTATGGATTGGAGCGATCGTGGCACCTGTGTCCTCTTCGGGGACGGTGCGGGCGCGGTGCTCCTTGAGGGGGCCGATGGCACCGGCGCGCCCACCGACCGCGGGATCCTTGCTGCGGAGATCCACTCCGACGGTCGCTTCAAGGACATCCTTTACGTCGATGGCGGTGTGTCGACCCACACCACTGGCATGCTGCGCATGCAGGGCAAGGAAGTCTTTCGGCACGCGGTGGAAAAGCTCGCCGGGACGGCCAAGGACACCCTCGCCAAAGCCGGGCTTACGCCGGATGACATCGACTGGATCGTGCCCCATCAAGCCAATCTCCGCATCCTGACGGCGACGGCGGATCGGCTCGGTGTGAGCATGGATCACGTTGTCCAAACGGTGCGCGATCACGGCAATACGTCGGCGGCATCGATTCCCTTGGCGCTCTCCGTGGCCAAGGCTGACGGGCGCATAAAGCCCAGCGATTTGGTCGTCACGGGCGCGATTGGCGGCGGTCTGGCCTGGGGTTCCGTGGTTTTCCGCGTTTAAGTCCGCCGGGCAAGCTCCTGAATTTGGAAGTTTATTGACCGTCTGTCGCAGCGCTCCTAATGTTTGCGGTATCACGCAACAACCGCCTCAGGGGGCCCCATGACCAGCAAAACTCTCACCCGCATGGACCTGAGCGAAGCCGTGTTCCGCGAAGTTGGTCTGAGCCGCAACGAGTCCGCCCAGCTTGTCGAGCACGTCCTCGAGGAGATGTCGGACGCGCTGGTACGGGGTGAGCAGGTTAAGATTTCCTCCTTCGGCACCTTCTCGGTGCGCGAGAAGGTCGCACGCGTGGGCCGCAACCCCAAGACCGGCGAAGAAGTGCCCATCTCACCCCGCCGCGTCCTCACCTTCCGCCCCTCTCATCTGATGAAAGAGCGTGTGGCTGCAGGCAACAAGGCTTGACGATGGAGAAGTCCCGCGACGCATTCCGCACGATCTCGGAGGTGGCCGACGCGCTCGGCACTCAGCCTCACGTGCTGCGTTTTTGGGAGAGCAAATTCACGCAAGTGAAGCCCGTCAAACGCGCTGGAGGTCGACGGTATTACCGGCCCGGAGACGTGGCGCTGTTAACCGGTATTAAGAAACTCTTGCACGATGACGGCGTCACCATCAAAGGCGTCCAGAAGGTCCTGCGGGAGCGTGGCGTCAAATACGTGGCCGGATTGGCCGATGGCGGGGATGCGTTTCCGGCTGTCGAAGATGCGGTGGTGGTGGAGCTTCCGCTGGCGCAGGCCCCCGTGGAGGAGCCGGCCCTTGAGGCTGCGCCCGAGCCGACGCCCGCAGAGACCCCCGCCCCTGATGACGCAAAACTCAGTACGATCAGTGCATTGCGGACCAAAGCTAAAGTATCTGAGGATGTAGACGCCGCCGCGCTCGAGCCGCTTCTTGACCGGCTCAAAGCGCTCCAGACGCGCCTTCAGGCTTCGGGCGGTCAGCCCTAAGACATCGATCAATTTGCGGCTTGTGCCACTGGTTCAATCGGCTATACGACACGCTCAGTCGGGCTATGGCGCAGCCTGGTAGCGCGTCCGTCTGGGGGACGGAAGGTCGCAGGTTCAAGTCCTGCTAGCCCGACCACGACTGAAACGCCCTCAGCGCCCCACGGCGCGGTTTTGTGGCAGTTTGTACAATCTCTGAGGCGCTTTTGCCCCGTTTTGTACAAGGGAGAAGCGCGATGGGCGTGCTGCCGAGCCAGACCCTCGAAGAGATGATCGCCGCGGGTCAGATCACCGCCACGCCCGCCGTCATTCCCGAACAGATCCAACCCGCCTCTCTCGACCTGCGCCTCGGGCAAAAGGCCTACCGCGTGCGCGCCTCGTTCCTCGCGGGCGAGGGCCAAAAGGTGGCGGACCGGCTCAGGGACTTCGTGATGCACGAGGTGGATCTGAGCGCGGGGGCCGTCCTCGAAAAAGGCTGCGTCTACGTCGTCCCGTTGATGGAGAGCCTCGCGCTGCCCATGGGGCTGCAGGCGGTGGCCAATGCCAAAAGCTCCACCGGGCGGCTCGATCTTTTGACGCGGACCATCACCGATGGCGGCGTCGAATTTGACCGGATCCCCGAGGGCTATACCGGCCCGCTCTATGCCGAGATCTGCCCGCGCTCCTTTTCGGTGCTGGTGCGACCGGGGATGCGGCTCAACCAGATCCGCTTTCGCGACGGGCACGCGACGCTTTCTGACACGGAGCTCAGCGCGCTCCACGCCGACACACCGCTCGTCAACACGGATCCCATCATCGCGGATGGGCTCGGCTTTTCGGTCGACCTCCAGCCTGCGACGGACGACCTCGTGGGCTACCGCGCCAAGCCCTATACCGGGGTGATGGAGATCGACATTCTGGGCCATTACGTCCAGCGCTATTTCTGGGAAGAGTTCCGCAATCGGGAGGTCCGCATCATCCTCGTCCGCTGCGCGTTCTACATTCT
>JBCBME010000021.1:0-16468 GCA_039822945.1 Pseudomonadota bacterium | reverse complement strand
ATGAAGGGGGGGTGCGCTTGGCGCGGTTCAGCAGTTGGGGACATTCACGGCGAGGCCGCCGAGAGACGTCTCCTTGTACTTCTCGTGCATGTCGGCGCCGATTTCCTTCATCGTTTTGATGGCGGCATCGAGGGGGACAAGGTGTGTGCCATCGCCGCGGAGCGCCAGCGAGGCGGCCGAAACCGCCTTGATGCAGCCCAGACCATTGCGTTCGATGCAGGGCACTTGCACGAGGCCTGCCACGGGATCGCAGGTCATGCCGAGGTGGTGTTCGAGCGCGATTTCGGCCGCGTTTTCCACCTGTTCGGGTGTGCCGCCCATGACTGCACAGAGGCCTGCCGCGGCCATCGCGGAGGCAGAGCCCACCTCGGCCTGGCAGCCCGCTTCTGCGCCCGAGATCGAGGCGTTGTATTTCACGATGCCGCCGATGGCAGAGGCGGTGAGCAGAAAATCGGGGATTTTTGAGGGTACCGCACCCGGCACGTGGTGGAGCCAGTAGCGGATCGTCGCAGGCACCACGCCCGCGGCCCCATTGGTGGGGGCGGTGACGACCTGGCCGCCAGCGGCGTTTTCCTCGTTCACGGCCATGGCGTAGACGGTCATCCAGTCATTGATCGTGTGCGGCGCAAGCAGGTTCATGCCGCGCTCGGCAAGGAGCTTCTCGTGGATCGCTCTGGCGCGGCGTTTGACCGACAGCCCCCCGGGCAGGATGCCATCGGTGGCAAGCCCGCGGTCGATGCAGTCGTCCATCACCTCCCAGATCTTGGCGAGGCCTGCGTCGAGCGCGAGCGGCCCCATCCGGGCGAGCTCATTGGCGCGCTTGAGGCCCGCGACGCTCTTGCCGCTTTGCGCGCACATCTCGAGCATCTCGGCAGCACTGGTGAAGGGGTAGGGGACGGGCTCCACAGGGCTTTCGGGCGCGTCGCCGGAAAGCTCCGCCTCGGTGGAGACGAAGCCGCCCCCGGTGGAATAATAGGTCTCCTGAAAGATCACATCGCCCTGGGCGTCGAGTGCGGCGAGCACCATGCCATTGGCGTGGCCGGGTAGCGGGGGGCCGTAGTCAAAGACGAGGTCGCTCCTGGGATCAAAGGCGAGGGGCGGCAGGCCGTCATTCTCGATCTGGCCCGTCTCCCTGATGCGCGCGAGAGCCGCGTCCGCCCGCGCGGCGTCAAAGGTGGCGGGCTCAAATCCGGCAAGGCCCAGTATCGTGGCGCGGTCGGTGGCGTGGCCTACGCCCGTGAACGCCAGCGAGCCGTGGAGACGCGCGCGCAGACCCGCGGGCTGAAACGGGCTCGCCCGCAGCGCATCGAGAAACCGTGCGGCAGCCACCATCGGCCCCATCGTGTGGGAGGATGAGGGGCCGATGCCCACCTTGAAGAGCTCAAAGACCGAAAGGAACATGGCGCCTTCCTACTGCGGGCCGCACCCCCTCCGCATCCCAAAAGCGACGGCTCGCGCCCGCCTGCGGCGAAGTCTGAGCACTTTTCTCACGATCCGCCT
Source organism: Pseudomonadota bacterium (assembly GCA_039822945.1). Classification (GTDB taxonomy): domain Bacteria; phylum Pseudomonadota; class Alphaproteobacteria; order Rhodobacterales; family Rhodobacteraceae; genus Shimia_B. The sequence goes on along the minus strand of JBCBME010000021.1, from coordinate 14,968 downwards.
GCTTCTTCATCGCCCCCGTTCACAGCCCAGGTCGTTAGACTGTGAAGCGTAAGGCCCTTAACGCGCGCGCCGCGTTCGATTATAGCCGCAAGAGCAACACACTGGGGACGTCATGGCCGGGGAACTTTCACCCATCGACAAGGCGAAGTTCGTGGCCGCCAAACGGGCGGCCGACTACGTCGAAAGCGGCATGAAGGTGGGGCTCGGCACGGGCTCCACGGCTGCCTGGCTCGTGCGCTGCCTGGGCGAGGCCGTCCGCGAAGACGGGCTGCGCATCAAGGGCGTGCCCACCTCGGCGCGCACCGCGGAGCTGGCCCGCGATGTGGGGATCGATGTCATCTCCCTCGATGAGGCAAAGTGGCTCGACATCACCATCGATGGCGCCGACGAATTCGACGCCGATCTCAACCTGATCAAGGGCGGGGGCGGCGCGCTTTTGCAGGAAAAGATCGTGGCCACGGCCTCCGACCAGATGCTCGTCATCGCTGATGTGACGAAAAGCGTCGACACGCTCGGGGCTTTTCCGCTCCCCGTCGAGGTCATCCCCTTCGGCTGGCAGACGACGAAGGCGCTCGTGGAAGAGATGCTGAGCGCGATGGATGTGCTGGGCCAGCAGACCACGCTGCGCATGAGCGGGCAGGCGGCTTACGTCACCGATGAGGGCAACCATATCCTCGATCTCCACCTCAACCGCATCGGCGCGCCCCGGCAGCTCTCGATGGCGCTCAACCAGATCCCCGGCGTGGTGGAAAACGGGCTCTTCATGGATATCTGCGACATCGTCGTGATGGGTTACGGCGATGGCCGTGTGGAGGTGCGCGACATCAACGATGGCACAGTGCAGGAAGACCGGATCAACTTTGTCGACAGCGACAACCTCTTCACCGACCTGATGGATTGATGGCCGAGCCCCGAGTCTATCTCACGGCTCCCGCGCGGCGGCGGGCGATGCTCTTCAACCTCGCCTGCTACGCTCTCGTCTTCGTGCTCTCGGGCGGGTACTTCATGGGGGGCTCGGGCTGGTGGTGGGCGCTTTTCGCGCTCATGGCTTTCCTGATGTTTGCCACCACGCTCAAAAGCCTCACGGCGCGGCCTTTCGTGGCGCGCATCGATGGGACACGCATCGAGACGACAGGCCCCACGGGCAAGCTCTACAGCTTTGAGGCCTCAGACATCACCGCCGCCAATCTCGATCCCGCCGCGCGCGTGGGCGTGATCTCTTATACCGATGAGGGCGAGGCCCTCGCGCCCGTCTCCTTCCGGATGATGGGCGCGGAAGAGGCGGCGGCCTTTACACGCCACATCAATGACTTGCGCCCTGGCCTGCCGGCCATCGCAAAGAAGTAAGGACGACCCCAATGGCAGAGTATGACTACGACCTTTTCGTCATCGGGGGCGGCTCGGGCGGCGTGCGCGCGGCACGCGTGGCCGCAGGCGGTGGCGCGAGCGTGGCGCTCGCCGAGGAGGACCGCTACGGCGGCACCTGCGTGATCCGGGGCTGCGTACCGAAGAAACTGATGGTCTTCGCCTCCACCTACTCGGAGGCCTTTCGCGAGGCGCAGACCTACGGCTGGGATGTCACCGCGGGCGCGTTCAACTGGGTGTCCTTCAAGGAGCGCCTCGAGGCGGAGCTCGACCGGCTCGAAAGCGTCTACCAGCGGCTTCTCGATAATTCCGGCGTGACGCGCTTTGACCAGCGCGCGGTCGTGGAGGGGCCAAACGCCGTGCGCCTCGCCGATGGCAGCGTGAAGACGGCAAAGACCATCCTCGTGGCCGCGGGCGGGCGCCCCATCGTGCCCGAGATGCCCGGTGCCGAGCTCGGTATCACCTCCAACGAGATCTTCCACCTTGATGAGCTGCCAAAACGTATGCTCATCATCGGCGGCGGCTACATCGCCTGTGAGTTTGCCGGCATCATGAACGGGCTCGGCGTCGAGGTCTGCCAGTGGTACCGCGGCGCGCAAATCCTGCGCGGCTTTGATGAGGAGGCGCGCGGCGCCATCGCCGACGGCATGCGCGCCCGCGGCGTCGACCTTCATACCGGCACCAACATCATGGAAATGAAGCGCGCCGCAGAGCATGACCCCGACATGGACAGTGTCCCCATCAAGGATCGCAGCGCCGCCGACATCACCCGCTATGAGGGGCCGCGGGGCAAGGCGGGCCCGATCTGGGTGAAATCAACGACGGGCTCGGAGATGGTCTTTGACCAGGTGCTCTTTGCCACGGGGCGCACGCCCAACACCGACGGGCTCGGGCTCACCGCGGCAGGCGCCGGGATCGGGCGGCGTGGCGAAGTGCTCGTCGACGAATATTCAAAAACCGCCGTGCCCTCGATCTACGCCATCGGCGATGTCACCAACCGCGTGCAGCTCACGCCCGTGGCGATCCGCGAGGGGATGGCCTTTGTCGACACTGTATTTAACGACAAGCCCACGCCCGTCGATCACGAGCTCATCCCATCCGCGGTCTTCACGCAGCCCGAATTCGGCACCGTGGGCCTCACCGAGGAAGAGGCGCGCGATCAGGAACCCATTGAAGTCTATGCGACTTCCTTCCGGGCCATGCGACAGGCCTTTGCCGGGGGCGACAACCGGGTGCTGATGAAACTCATTGTCAGCCAGGCCACCCGCGTAGTTCTCGGGTGCCACATCGTCGCAGACGGGGCGGGGGAAATGATCCAGCTCGCGGGCATCGCCGTGAAGATGGGGGCCACCAAAGAAGACTTCGACCGCGTCTGTGCCGTGCATCCGACGATGTCAGAAGAGCTTGTGACCATGAAATCCCCCGTTAGAACGGCGTGATAGCGGTTGATTTCGGCCGGAAAACGCACATCTGACGTAGCAATCCATGAAACGAGACAGGAACAGCAATGGCTGGTAACAGTGGCGGCCCCTGGGGCGGCGGCAATTCGGGCGGCGGCAATCGCGGCAACAGACCCGGCGGAGGCAACAATGGCTCGGGCGGCGGTGGCCGCGGACCGGGCGACGGCGGTGGTCCGCAGATCCCCGAAATCGACGAAATCGTTAAAAAGGGTCAGGAGCAGCTGCGCGTCCTCATGGGCGGTCGCGGCGGCGGCACAAATGGTGGCGGCTCGGGCGGCGAAGGCGGCCCCTTCCTGACGCGGGGCACGCTGGGCATCGGTGCTGTGGCGCTGCTGGCGCTCTGGGCCTTCAACTCCTTCTACACCGTCCGCCCGGAAGAGCAGGCGGTGGAGCTGTTCCTCGGTGAATCCTACGCTGTCGGCCAGCCGGGCCTGAACTTCGCGCCCTGGCCGGTGGTGACCTACGAGATCCTGCCCGTGACGCGGGAACAGACGGTCGAGATCGGGACCGGCACGCGCGGCGGTGACGCCGGCCTCATGCTGACGGGCGACGAGAACGTGGTCGACATCGACTTCCAGGTGGTCTGGAACATCAACGATCCGGCAGCCTACCTCTTCAACCTGGCCTCCCCGCCCGAGACGATCGACGCCGTGGCGGAATCGGCCATGCGTGAGATCATCGCGCAAAGCCAGCTCGCCCCGATCCTCAACCGGGACCGCGCCGCCATCGCGCAGCGCCTCGAGGATCTGATCCAGTCGACGCTCGACGGCTATGAGAGCGGCATCAACGTCATCCGTGTCAACTTTGACCGGGCCGACCCGCCGCAGGACGTCATCGCGGCCTTCCGCGACGTGCAAGCGGCCGAACAGGAGCGGGACCGGCTTCAGAACGAGGCGGATGCCTACGCCAACCGTGTCCTCGCTGAGGCGCGCGGTGAAGCAGCCCAGGTCCTCGAACAGGCCGAGGCCTATCGCGCGCAGGTGGTGAACGCCGCCGAAGGTGAGGCCTCCCGCTTCAACGCGGTTCTCGACCAGTATCTGCAGCAGCCCAACATCACGCGCCAGCGTCTCTATCTCGAGACGATGGAGCAGGTGCTTGGCCGCGTCGACAAGATCATCCTCGATGACACGTCGGGCGAAAACGCGGGCGGTCAGGGTGTCATCCCCTTTCTCCCGCTGAACGAACTGCGCCGCAGCGCAAATAACTCGGGGGGCAACTAATATGCGCCGCTCTGTCTATATCATCCCGGTCCTCGTGGCCGTTGTCGCCCTCGCGCTGTCGTCGATCTTCATCGTGGACGAACGCCAAAAGACGCTCGTGCTCCAGTTTGGTCGCGTCGTGCAGGTCAAGGAGGATCCGGGTCTCGGCTTCAAGATCCCGCTGATCCAGCAGGTCGTGCGCTATGACGACCGGATCCTGTCGATTGACGTGGACCCGCTCGAAGTCACCCCGCTCGATGATCGACGTCTCGTGGTGGACGCGTTTGCGCGCTACCGCATCACCAATGTGGAGCGCTTCCGTCAGGCCGTGGGTCTCGGCGGGGAGCTTGCCGCCGCCAACCGGATGGACCGGATCCTCGTGGCCGAACTTCGCGAAGCGCTCGGTGGCGTGACATCGAACGACATTCTGTCGACCGACCGGGCCGCGCTCATGTCCGCGATCCGCGCGGGTGCCGCTGAAGAGGCGATCGAGCTCGGGATCAGCGTCGTGGACGTGCGCCTCAAGCGCACGGACCTGCCGCCGGAAAACCTCGAGGCGACCTTTGACCGGATGCGCGCCGAGCGTGTCCGCGAGGCCACCGACGAACGCGCCCGGGGCCGCGAGGCCGCGCAGCGGATCCAGGCCCAGGCAGATCGTACGGTCGTGGAACTCGTCTCCGACGCCACGCGGCAGTCCGAGATCATCCGCGGTGAAGCCGACGGCGAGCGGGAGCGCATCTTTGCCGACGCGTTCAGCCGCGACCCGGAGTTTTTCAACTTCTATCGCTCGATGACCTCCTACCAGCGCTCGCTTCAGGGCAACAACACGACGCTGGTGCTTTCGCCCGACAGTGAGTTCTTCAACTTCCTGAACGATCCCGCGGGGGGCACGTCGTCCAGCGCAGGCCAGTAAGTGCTGAGCTGGATTGTCCTGGCCCTCGGGCTGGTACTGATTGTGGAGGGGCTGGTCTACGCGCTGGCCCCTTCTCTCATTGAAGAGATGCTTGCCGCGCTCCGGTCGCTGAGTATCGAGGCGCGCCGCCTCATGGGGCTTGTGGCGCTCACGCTCGGGGCCGCGCTCGTGCTTTTGGCGGTCTGGATCGGGGTGTGAGAGCGGCGCTTAATCAGGCGCCTGACGCGCACGTCACCTCCTCACCATCTTCTCACATCACAGTGACACTGAATTTTATCCCATTTGCGTTGCATCCGTGCCACCCTATCTTCCATGCACAAGAGAGAGGGCCAACGTGCCTTCCGAGGATCACCCGAAGGAGTAGTCAATGAAACCAGACGCGCTCGCGATACCGCAGGCCGCCCGCCGACAGATCGGTGTGAAAGCTGCCTGGATGGCCTTCATGGCTGTGGCGCTGCTGATGGCGCAGACCATCGCCGCCAAGGCACAAACCGCCCCGCCGAGCTTTGCGGATCTGGCGGAAAGCATCAGCCCCTCGGTGGTCAACATCACGACATCGACCGTGGTCGCAGGCCGCACGTCGCCCGGGCCCCAGGGCATCGTGCCCGAGGGCTCCCCCTTCGAGGATTTCTTCCGCGAATTCGAAGATCGCCGCAATGAGCCGGGCCAGCGCCCGCGCCGCTCCTCGGCGCTGGGCTCAGGCTTCGTGATCTCCGAAGACGGCTTCATCGTCACCAACAACCACGTCATCGAGGGTGCCGACGAGATCACCATCGAGTTCTTCTCCGGTGAGGAGCTCGTGGCCGAACTGATCGGCACCGATCCCAACACCGACATCGCGCTTTTGAAGGTGGAGGCGGATGATCCGCTGCCCTTCGTGCCCTTTGGTGACAGCGACACGGCGCGCGTGGGCGACTGGGTGGTGGCCATGGGCAACCCGCTCGGTCAGGGCTTCTCGGTCTCTGCAGGGATCGTCTCTGCGCGCAACCGGGCGCTCAGCGGCACCTATGACGACTACATCCAGACCGATGCCGCCATCAACCGCGGCAACTCCGGCGGCCCGCTCTTCAACCTCGAGGGCGAAGTCATCGGCGTGAACACCGCGATCCTGAGCCCGAATGGCGGCTCCATCGGCATCGGCTTCTCCATGGCCTCGAACGTTGTCACCAACGTCGTCGATCAGCTGCAGGAATTCGGCGAGACCCGCCGCGGCTGGCTCGGCGTGCGCATCCAGGATGTCACCCCCGACCTCGCCGAGGCACTGGGCCTCGAAGAGGCGCGCGGTGCCGCGGTGACGGATGTCCCCGAGGGCCCGGCGCGTGAGGCCGGCATGGAAACCAACGACATCATCGTGCGCTTCGACGGTGTGGAGATCGAGGATACGCGCGAGCTCGTGCGCATCGTCGGCAACTCCCCCGTCGGCAAGGAGGTGCCCGTGGTGGTGCTCCGCGATGGCCGCACTGAGACGCTCACCGTGACGCTCGGCCGTCGTGAGACCGCGATCGAAGTGCCCGCCGCGGCGCCCGGCCCGGAGACCGAGGAGGAGCCCGAGAGCCTTGAGCAGCTCGGCCTCACCCTCTCGATCCTCGATGACGAGGCGCGTGAGGCGCTCGGCGTAGGCGATATCGAAGGCATCGTGATCACGGCTGTCGAAGAGCTCTCCGAGGCGTTCGAGAAGGGCCTGCGCGCCGGTGACGTGATCACCGAGGCGGGCCAGCAGAAGGTGGTAACGCTCTCCGCCTTCTCCAGCCAGATCGACGCCGCGCAAGAGGCGGGCCGGAAGTCTGTCCTGCTGCTGGTGCGCCGCGGTCAGGATCCGCGCTTCGTGGCGCTTTCGCTCGAGTAAGCGCGCGTCCACAGGTTGCAAAGAAGGGCCCGTTCGCGGGCCCTTTTCTTTTTTGCTTCCCTAGGAATGCGCGGTCAGGAGCGTTCCACTGCCACGAGACCGAGCTGGCGCGCGGCTGCAATCGACAGGATCGCACTGTCGAGGCCCTGCGGCGCCTGAAAGGCCCGCACCGCGCTCAGCGTGGCACGGTCCATCTCTCCGGTGACGGGGCCGCGGTAGAGCCCTCGCACCGCCAGCGCGCGTTGCACGGAGGAGACGAACTCGGTTGTGAGAGCCGCCTCGCAAGGCGTCTCAAACCAGATCTCGGTGCGCTCGCGGACAATCGCGTGCCGGGTCTCGGTCTTGTAGACGGCGGGGCTGCGCACGGTGCCATCGGTGCCAAGCTCTGCGGGCTGGAGGAGGATGGCCTCCGTGATCGTCTCGTAGACGGCGGGTGTCACATCCTTGCCCCAGCAAGAGCCCGGCGCCGCATTGGGTGGGCCCTCGGCTGCGGTAAAGCGCTGAAGCTCGGTGTCGCTGCGCGCGACGGTGTCGATGGCGGTGTCCATCGCGGTGTCGACGGCACTGCAGCCGCTCAGCACGGCCGCGACAGCCATGAAGGCCAGGATCGGGGTATATTTCACTGCTCGCATCCGCTCTTGTGCGGTTTTGGGGCAGCCTAGGGGAATTCGCCCGGTCGCGCTAGGCTTTGCGTGAGGCCGCCTAGATCACGGCTGATCCCCGGCGCGAGCGATGTCGGGCTTCAGGAGATCGTCGAGCATGTAGGAGATGTCTTCGATGTGCTGGGAGACGATGTTGGTGACGGCCCCCTCCCGCTGGAGCTGGCCTGTGACGCGCAGCATGCGGCCCGCGATCACCGCTCGGCGGAACTGCTCATAGACCTTGCGCCAGACGATGACGTTGCAGACGCCCGTTTCGTCCTCGAGCGTGATGAAGATGACGCCCTTGGCCGTGCCCGGGCGTTGGCGCACGAGCACGAGGCCCGCCACGACGCAGCGCGCGCCATTGGGGACCATGGGCAGCATGTCGCTCGGCACGGCGGCCGGGGGGCGGGGCCAGTCTGAGGCAGCGTAGGTCGGCATTAAGAACAAATTAGGAACATGCAGCCGCCTCGACAAGCGCTATCTCGCCGCCTCGAAATGTGACGCGGCGCACGCTATCTGAGGGGCATGGCGCGGATCGTCTACATAGAACCCGGCGGCGCGGCCCGCGAGGTGGAGGTGCCTGCGGGGCACACCCTCATGGACGGGGCCCGGGCCGGGGGCGTGGCTGGGTTGCCCGCGGATTGCGGCGGGGCCTGTGCGTGCTCGACATGCCATGTTTACGTCGATGAGCGCTGGATCGCTCTTTTGCCGCCCGCCGAGGAGATCGAGGAAGACATGCTGGAATTTGCCCATGCGCCGCAGCCCGGCCGATCGCGGCTCACCTGTCAGATCACGGTGACCGAGGCGATGGACGGCCTGCGTCTCGAAGTGCCGGAGGGCCAGGGGTGAGCCGGTGGACGGGGGCGCCGCGTCTGCCCCGGCACCTCTGGCGATACCGGGCTCGCGGCGCGTTCCTAGCGCTTCTCCTGGGGCTCGCATCGCCGCCCGTGGCGGCCGATATCGCCGAGGCCCGCTATGAGACGCCCACGGACAGGTATCCCCATGGCGTGTTGGGCGATCCGTCCGAGTATACCGACCTCGTCGTGCGTGGCGCGGAGGGGGGCGAGTTGCGCTACCGTTGGGAGCGTCCCATGGTTTTCGAGGACGTGGCCCCCCGTCTCGTTGATATCGACGGTGATGGCAGCCGCGAGGTTCTCGTGGTGGAATCCCATGAGCGCGAGGGCGCGCGCTTTGCGGTCTATGCGCTGCGGGAGGGCGCGCTCATCCCGCTTGTGAGCAATCCGTTTATTGGGACGCGGTTTAGGTGGCTGGCCATCGTGGGGGCCGCAGACCTCGACGGGGACGGGCAGATGGAGATCGCCTATGTGGACCGGCCTCACCTGGCCAAGACCCTGCGGGTCTGGGAGGTGCGCGCGCTCGATGCCACGACGTTTTACACCGAGGAGGAGGCGTCTTTGCCCGGCGTCACCAACCACCGGATCGGGGAGGCCGATATCGCGGGCGGTATTCGCGACTGTGGTGCAGGCCCGGAGATGATCGTGGCCGATGCGAATTGGCTGCGCGTTCTTGCGGTGCGCTTTGACGGTGCTTTGCGCGCCCGGGAGCTTGGGCCCCATGGGGGGCGTGCGTCGTTTGCGCAGGCGATGGGCTGCGTGGAGTAGCGGGCCTTTGCCGCTTGGTTTTGTTCCCGGCGGCTCACTGCAGATTGAGTATTTTTGGAAAGATGAAGGGGGACGCCTGCGCCCCCCGTCTTAGAGCGCGCGCCAGCCGATATCCGTGCGGTGAAAGCCCTCGGGCCAGTCGATCGCGCTGACGAGTGCATAGGCGCGGTCGTGCGCGTCCTGCAGGGTGTCGCCGCGCGCGGTGACGTTAAGGACGCGGCCGCCTGTGGCGAGGATGGTCCCGTCCTGCGTGGCGGTGCCCGCGTGAAAGACCATCTCTCTTGAGCTTTGAGGGAGCGCATCGAGCCCGCGGATCTGGGTGCCTTTTTCGTACGCTCCGGGATAGCCTTCGGCCGCGAGCACGACCGTGAGTGCGTGATCTGCGGCCCAGTTGACGCGGGCGGCGCTCAGCCGGTGTTCGGCGGCGGCGTGGAGGAGGTCGAGCACCTGCCCGCCGAGGCGCATCATCAGCACCTGGCATTCCGGATCGCCGAAGCGGACATTGTATTCCACGAGCCTTGGCGCGCCGTCCTTGATCATGAGGCCTGCATACAGGATGCCCGCGAAGGGTGTGCCGCGCTGGGCCATCTCCCGCAGGGTGGGGCGAATGATCTCCTCCATCGCGCGCTGGGCAATGGCATCCGTGAGGACGGGCGCGGGCGAATAGGCCCCCATGCCGCCCGTATTGGGCCCGGTATCGCCGTCGCCCACGCGCTTGTGGTCTTGCGCGGTGCCGATGGCGAGCGCGTCTTGCCCATCGCATAGGATGAAGTAGGAGGCCTCTTCGCCTTCCATGAATTCCTCGATCACCACCTCCGCGCCGGGCTCTGCAAAGAGCGCGTTGAGCGCGGCCTGCGCTTCCTCCTCGGTCGTGGCCACGGTGACGCCCTTGCCGGCGGCCAGCCCGTCGGCCTTGATGACGATGGGGGCGCCTTCGGCGGCCACATAGGCGCGCGCGGCGGCGGGGTCGGTGAAGTGCGCATAGGCCGCCGTCGGCGCGCCCGCCGCATCGCAGACCGATTTTGTGAACGCCTTGGAGGCTTCAAGCTGGGCAGCCGCCGCTGAGGGCCCGAAGCAGAGGATCCCGGCCTCCCGCAGCGTATCAGCCACGCCTGCGGCCAGCGGGGCCTCGGGCCCGATGATGACGAAATCCACCGTCTGCTCCTGAGCAAAGGCTGCCACCGCCGCGCCGTCATTGATATCGAGCTCCGCGTTCCAGGCGATCGCTGCCGTCCCAGCATTGCCGGGGGCCACGATCAGGCGGCCGCATTTCGGGTTTTGCTTCACCGCCCAGGCCAGCGCATGCTCGCGCCCGCCGCTGCCCAAAATCAGGATGTTCATCGTGCTTTTCCTTCTGCCGCCCGCGTTCTAGGCTCGGGGGGAGCGCAGAACAAGACGGGCGAAAGATGGACCTTCTCGACGATCCGACCCCGGGCCTCAACACGCCCGAATATTCCGTCTCGGAGCTTTCGGGCGCCATCAAGCGCACGATCGAGGGCGAGTTTGGCCGCGTTCGCGTCAAGGGCGAGGTGGGCCGCGTCGTGCAGGCGCGCTCAGGTCACCTCTATTTCGATCTCAAGGACGACCGAAACACGCTCAGCTGCACCACGTGGAAGGGGCAGATTTCGGGCCTCGGCATCATGCCCGAAGAGGGGATGGAGGTGGTGGCCACCGGCCGCATGTCCACCTTTGGCCCGCAGTCAAAATACAACATGAACGTCGATACGCTCGCTGTGGCGGGGCAGGGCGCGCTCATGGCGATGCTGGAAAAGCGCAAGAAGGCGCTCGAGGCCGAGGGGCTCTTTGAGGCGTCGCGGAAAAAGCCGCTGCCCTACCTGCCCGAGGTGATCGGCGTTGTGACATCGCCCACCGGGGCCGTCATTCGCGATATCCTCCACCGCTTGCGCGACCGCTTCCCGAGGAAGGTGCTGATCTGGCCCGTGGCCGTGCAAGGGCAGAATTGCGCGCCGGAGGTCTCTCGCGGGATCGCGGGCTTTAACGCGCTCACGCCGGGGGGCGCGCTGCCGCGGCCTGATCTCATCATCGTGGCGCGCGGTGGCGGCTCCATCGAGGATCTGTGGGGGTTTAACGAGGAGATCGTGGCCCGTGCGGCGGCGGCCTCCGACATCCCGCTCATCTCCGCCGTGGGGCACGAGACGGATACGACGCTCATCGATTACGTCAGTGACCGGCGCGCACCCACGCCCACGGCGGCGGCCGAGCTTGCCGTGCCGGTGCGCCGCGATCTTCTGGCTTGGGTCGAGGAGCAGGGCGCGCGGCTCTTGCGCGGGCAGGGGGCCGTGCTCGACGGGCGCGGCCAACGGCTCAGGGATCTCTCTCGCGCGCTGCCCCGGGCCGAGGCGCTCATGGCCGCGCCGCGCCAGCGCCTCGATCTGGCCGATGCGCGCCTGAAGCCCGCGCTCAGTGCCGCCGTTCAGGCCCGCCGGGTGCGGCTGGCGCGCGCCGCGCTCACGCCCGGGCTTCTCAGACGCGGTCTGGGGGAAGAAAGCCGCAGGTTCCGTGCCATGTCGGCCCGCTTGGGCCCCGCGCTCCTCCGGGCGAGTGCCGCCAAACGCGAACGGCTCGACGCGCGGGGGCGGCTCTCACCACAGCTTATCGCGGGGCGCATGACTGCGGGGCGGGAGGCGCTCGACAGGCTCTCTGGGCGGCTCTCGGAGGCCGCGCGTACCCGCCAGACCGCCTTGAGAGACCGCCTCGAAGCGCTCGACCGGCTCAACGAGACGCTCAGCTACAAGGCCACGCTTGAGCGCGGCTATGCCGTCATCCGCGCGGAGGGCGCAGTGGCCACGCGCAAGGCGCAAGTGTCTGAGGGGCAAGCGCTCGAGATCGAGTTTGCCGATGGCCGTCTGTCCGTAGGGGGCGGCACGCCGCCCGAGCCCAAGCCCGCAAAGAGGCCCGCGCAAAAGCCCGCCGCGAAACCGGGGCAGGGCTCCCTCTTCGACTAGACCCCGATCTGGGGGCCTGGGCAAAAGAGCGGCTCCGCGCTCTCGCTGATGGAATAAAGCGGGCGCGCATCATCGCGGTTTTCAAAACGCGCGGCGATCCCGCCCGGGCGGCGGTAAAAGCTCCAGCATTGCGGCGCGGGGTCGTCGTCATAGACAAAGCAGATAAGGCCCGCCTCATCCTCGAACCACGACCCCTCCTTGCATTCCTGCCCGGTAAACGCCCAGCGGACCTGCCGCCCGGGCAGATACTCCTCTGCGCCATAGGGGGCGTTGCCTGTTGTGGCATAGCTCAGCGTCTTGCCCGTGGTGTAGGCCTCGAACTCAGCCGCGGTCATGGGCCGCTCGCCCTCCTGCGCCGCCGCGACCGCAGGTAGGAAAAGCAGCATGAAGAGAGCAAAGATGCGCATGGCGCGACCGTGCCAAAGCCCGGCGACCAAGGCCAGCCCCCATCCGCCGCGCGCCCCTGACATCCCGGTGATCACGCCCCAAGCCGCCGCGCACCACGCGCCAAGGACAGAATTCGAAACAAATGGCTCCGATCCGCATCACGGCCCCCGCGAACAGCCCCCGAGATGTCGGTTTTGGCTGTCGCGTTTGCCGTCTGAGCCCCTAAGATCGCGGTGAATGTAGCCAGGAGGCGCAGATGGCGCTCGACGAGCGAAAAGGTGTCTGGAAGTCCGGTCGCGGCAAGGGGCGGCGCCACACGAAGGGGCGGCAGCTCGACGATCGCGCCTGGGCGGAGATGCAGAGCCTTCTGGGCACCCGGCCGCGGCGCCGCGACCACCTGATCGAATTCCTCCACCTCATCCAGGACAGCTTTGGTCACCTCTCCGCGGCGCATCTGCGCGCGCTCGCCGAAGAGCTGCGGATCTCTCAGGCCGAGGTCTACGAGGTCGCCACGTTCTACGCGCATTTCGACGTCGTCCGCGAGGGGGAGACTCCGCCGCCCGCGCTCACGATCCGCGTCTGCGACTCGCTCTCTTGCGAGATGGCCGGGGCCCAGCAGCTCAAAAGCGCCCTCGAGGACGGGCTCGATCCCGCCCAGGTCCGCGTGTTGCGTGCGCCCTGCATGGGCCGCTGCGATACCGCGCCCGTGCTCGAGATCGGGCACCACCACATCGATAACGCGACGCCCGAGAAGGTCGGCCATGCCATGACGACGGGCCACACCCACGCGCATATCCCCGACTACGAGGGGTTCGAGGCCTACCGCCGCGCGGGCGGCTACGCCACCCTCGAAAGCCTGCGCGAGAGCGGCGACTGGGAAGAGGTGCAGGAGCGGATCCTCGCCTCGGGCCTGCGCGGCCTCGGCGGGGCGGGTTTCCCGTCCGGCAAGAAATGGGGCTTCGTGCGCGCCAATGCGGGCCCCCGCTACCTCGCCGTCAATGGGGATGAGGGCGAGCCCGGCACCTTCAAGGATCGCTATTACCTCGAACGCACGCCGCATCTTTTTCTCGAGGGGATGCTCATCGCCGCTTGGGCCGTGGAGGCCGAGCGCGTCTTTCTCTACATGCGCGACGAATACCCCGCCGTGCTCCACATCCTCGCCGAGGAACTCGCCGCGCTCGAGAGCGCGGGCCTCATCGCGCCGGGTTACGTGGAGCTCCGCCGTGGCGCGGGCGCCTATATCTGCGGCGAAGAGAGCGCGATGATCGAATCGATCGAGGGCAAGCGCGGCATACCCCGCCACCGTCCGCCCTTCGTGGCGCAGGTCGGGGTCTTTGGGCGCCCAACGCTCGTCCACAATATCGAGACGCTCTACTGGGTCGCCAAGATCTGCCGCGAGGGCCCGGAAATTCTCAGCAGCGTGGAAAAGAACGGCCGCACGGGGCTGCGCTCTTACTCGGTGTCGGGCCGCGTGGCGCAGCCCGGCGTCTACCTCCTGCCCGCGGGCTCCACGATCCTCGACGTGATCGAGGCCGCCGGGGGCATGGCCGAGGGCCACAGCTTCAAGGCCTACCAGCCCGGCGGGCCGTCCTCCGGGCTCTTGCCCGCCTCCATCGATGACGTGCCGCTCGATTTCGACACGCTCCAGCCGCTTGGCACGTTTATCGGCTCTGCAGCTGTCGTGGTGCTCTCGGATCAGGATTCCGCCCGGGGCGCCGCGCTCAACATGCTCAAGTTCTTCGAGGATGAAAGCTGCGGGCAATGCACCCCTTGCCGCGTGGGCTGCGGAAAGGCCGTGCAGCTCATGGAGGAAGAGAGCTGGGATCAGCCGCTCCTCACCGACCTCACCACGATCATGGCCGATGCCTCGATCTGTGGCCTCGGGCAGGCCGCGCCCAATCCGATCCGCTCGGTCATGAAGCACTTCCCTGACGAGATCTGAGGCCGCCTCGCCCCGGTTGTCCCGCCGCACTCTTTCCCCCGTCGCTCCTGACGATTAAGTGGGAGGCACGAGGCAGGGCAGCAGAGACGGCGGGCAGCATGGCATTCTTCAGCAAACTCAAGGACAGGCTGTTCAAGTCGAGCTCGAAACTCGATGAGGGCCTCGACGCCATCGTCGATGATGGCGGCACCGTGGAGCCTGACGCCGCGCCAGAGCCTCAAGCCGAAGCCCCGCAGCTCGCACCGACGCCGGAGCCCGCAGCCGAGACGCCGCCCGTCGCGCCGGAACCGCCCGCCGCGCCCGAGCCCATCCCGGAGCCCGTCATTGCGCGAGAGCCCGCGCCAGCACCCGTGCCCGCCGCAGAGGCCTCGCCAGCACCCGTGCGGCCCGCGCTTGCACCGCAACCGGAGCCGCTTGCGCTCGATGAGGTGGCCGAAGAGCCTGCCGCCAAGCCCGGCATCCTCGCGCGCATGATGGGCCGCCGCTCCGGCGAGCCGGAGAAAAAGCGCGTCCTCGACGACGACATGCTCGAACAGCTCGAAGAGCTGCTCATCGCTTCCGACATGGGCGTGGACCCCGCGCTCCGCGTGACCGCCAACATGGCCGAGGGCCGCCTCGGTCGCC
>JBCBME010000020.1:0-16563 GCA_039822945.1 Pseudomonadota bacterium | reverse complement strand
ATCAGCGAGCGCATCCACCATGATGCGCTCGCTGATCGCGTGCACCTGTCGCGCAACGCCACATGGCGGCGCATCAAAATCATGGAGGAGGCGGGCCTGATCATCGGCCGCGTGGCGCTCGTGAACCCGGCCAAGCTCGGCGTGCCGCTCTTGGCGATCGTCCTCATTCGCGCGGGCGGCCACGGGCCGGACTGGGCCGCACGCTTTGCAAGGGCTGTCGACCACCCTGCCGTGATCAGCGCCTACCGCATGACCGGCGACATCGACTACCTCCTCCATGATTTTGATGCGCCGCCATGTGGCGTTGCGCGACAGGTGCACGCGATCAGCGAGCGCATCCATGGAGAGCGTCGCATCCCGCTGGAGCACGCGAAGGATGTGGTGATCAAACGAATCAAGCTTCATGTTGGGATGGTATCCCAACTTTTACCGTGTCTCGCGTCACATTTGGGATCCGACCTCGTGCGGGCTCATACAAAACAAGGGAAATTCAGGAGGCCGCCATGCAGACCAACACGCAGACACAGTCGCTTTTTGCCACGCTCTTCACCGCGCACCCCGCCAGCGTGAACGAAACCTATCTTGAGCATGCGCGCTTCGCGCTCGGCTTTGCCTTCTGGCTGGCGATGGCGGCGCTGGCAGCTTTGGTGCATGCGGTCATTCCAAGGCTTTGCGAGACGACGGCGAGCAGGATCCTGCGCCGCCTCGTGGCCAAGATGGGCGCGCGTCACTGACGCTCAGACCGTGTAGACGTAGGCACCCTCTGCGTTGAGCTCACGACGGGCCTCGCCGGTGTGAAAGAGGTGCTGACAATGGGCGAACGCCTCCACAAGCGCGAGGCCGTACTCGCCGCCCTTGATCTCCCGCTTGAAGATCGGCGTGAATGTCTCGCCCGCCGACGAAGGCGTGGCGAGATGCGCCCGAAGGCGCTCGAGCACGCCGTGGTGGTTGTCGATCAACTGCTTCAGGCGCAGCGGCAAACCGATGAAGGGCCGCTTGTGCCCCGGCAGCACAAGCTGCTCAGGCGTGGCATGGGTGCTCAGCTGCGTGCAGGAGGCGATCCATTCCCCCACCGGGTCAGCATCGGGTTCCGTAGGATAGAGCCCGATATTGGGGCTGATGCCGGGAATGACCTGATCGCCGGTGATGACAAGGTTATCGGTCCGCGACCAGAACGTGGCATGGTCGGGCGCGTGGCCAGACCCCAAGCGCACATCCCAGTCCCGCCCGCCGAATGAGATCACGTCACCCTCTGCAAGGCGCGTATAGCCCAGCGGCATGGGCTCGACGATGTCGGCAAAGTTGAAGGGTCGTTCCTTGATGCGCGCCTCAAAGACGTCTGGCGCCATGCCCGCGCGGCGGTAAAAGCGGATCGTTTCATCCGGGTAGCTTTCCTCGACGTCGAGCGTCAGCATCCGCGCCAAAAGCCACGATGTACGCGTCATGAGAAGGTCAGCGCCCTCCCGCTGGAAGCGTCCGGCGAACCCCACGTGATCGGGATGGTGATGGGTGCAAATGAGCCGTGAGACAGGCTTTCCACCGAGCGGGCCCGCCAGCAGGGCGGCCAGCGCCTCCTCTCCCTTGGGCCAGCGCATCCCCGCATCGATGAGCGTCCAGCTCTCCCCCTCGTCAAACGCGTAGAGATTGACGTGATCGAGCGCCATGGGCAGCGGAAAACGGAGCCAAAGGACACCTGGGGCAATCTCCACCCCCTCACCCGGCGCGGGAGGCGCCTCCTGCGGGTAGCTCAGGAGCGCGGCCTCTTTGTGTCTGTCATCCATCGGCACGGCGCCTCGGGTCAGGCGATCAGGCGGCGAGTTCGTCTGCGCTCAACGCGTAGATCCCCTCGGCCCCCGCCTTGGCATGGGCAAAGTGCCCAAGATGCTGCGGCAAGAGACGCTCGATGTAGAACGCGGCGAGTTTGATCCGCGTGGCATCACCGGACATCGCAGCCTTGAGGTGGTAGTGCGCGCCAAGCACGCGGGCAAAGCCCATCATGTAGGGGAACGCGCCCGCGAAGCGGTCATTCATGTCACCCTGCGCCACGAGCCAGTCTGTCGTCTCGCTGAGGGTTTCGCAAGCGTGCCAGACCGCCTTTGCAAGGTCGGGGAAGTCGGACTTGGCGGCCTCCGCGGTGCTCTCGATCTCCTCGAAAAGCGCCTGCGCGGCCTCGCCGCCATCCATCATCTTGCGGGCCACGAGATCCATCGCCTGGATGCCGTTCGTGCCCTCATAGATCGTGGTGATGCGCACGTCGCGGCTGTATTGGGCGGCGCCCGTTTCTTCCACAAAGCCCATGCCGCCGTGGATCTGCAGGCCTTGCTCGGCCACGTCGATCCCCACTTCAGAGCCGAAGCTTTTGGCGATGGGGGTGAGGAGCGCGGCGCGGGCCGTCCACTCCGGATCATGCGTCGCGGTGGACATGTCGATCGCCTGGGCACAGGCCAGACCGATGCAGCGGGCGGCGAAAATGTCTGCCTTCATCGTGGTTAGCATGCGGCGCACATCAGCGTGGTCGATGATGGTGCCACGGCCGTTCTCGATCATGGATTTGCCCTGCGTGCGATCCATCGCGTAGGCCAGCGCGTGCTGGTAGGCGGCCTCGGCGATGCCGATCCCCTGCATGCCCACACCGAGGCGGGCGTTGTTCATCATGGTGAACATGCACGCCATGCCATTGTGCTCTTCACCCACGAGCCAGCCCGTCGCGCCATCATACTCCATCACGCAGGTGGGGGAGCCGTGGATGCCCAGCTTGTGCTCAAGGGAAACCACGCGCAGCGAGTTGCGCTCGCCCGGCGCGCCCTCTTCGGTCGGGATGAACTTCGGCACCATGAAGAGCGTGATGCCCTTGGGCCCCGGCACACCGTCGGGCAGCCGCGCGAGAACAAGGTGGCAGGTGTTCTCAACGAAATCGCTGTCGCCCCATGTGATGTATATCTTCTGGCCGCTGATCTTGTAGGTGCCGTCGCCCTGCGGGACGGCATTTGTGCGCAGCGCGCCCACATCGGTGCCGGCATGGGGCTCTGTCAGGTTCATGGTGCCCGACCATTCCCCGCTGACGAGCTTTTCGAGATAGGTGGCCTTGATCTGGTCGCTGGCATGGTGCTCGAGCGCCTCGATCTGGCCCTGGGACAAAAGCGGCATCAGGTGGAGCGAGAGACACGCCCCGGCCATGATCTCATTGACCGCCGACGCCATCCCCATCGGCAGACCCATGCCGCCATTTTCGGCCTGAGCCGCAATACCGACCCAGCCGCCGTCTTTGACCGCCTCATATCCCTGAGCAAAGCCCGGAGGCGTGCGCACGACGCCGTTTTCTAGCCGCGCTGGGTTGGTGTCACCCACGCGCTGAAGCGGCGCGATGATGTCGTCGCACATCTTGCCTGCTTCGGTCAGCACCGCCGAGACAACATCCGGCTGCGCGTCCGCAAACCGCTCTGTCGCGGCGACGGGGGCCATGGGCACCACCTGGTCGAAAATGAATTGATAGTCGGAGACCGGCGAGCGATAGGGCATCTCGTCCTCACATGTGGGGTATGCGGGTTTTTCACTGGGTTATCGCCACGTTATAGCGAGAGTCCAGCAGAGCAATGGGAACGCGGCGTCATGACCCAAGACATGCGACGAGCCGAGCGCTTGGAAGGCGAGGCCGGTGTGGCCCGCGCGGCCACGCTCCTGCAGTCTGGCGCGCTCGTCTCGTTTCCGACAGAGACGGTCTATGGCCTGGGCGCTGATGCTACGAATTCCGACGCTGTTCAGGGTATTTTCGCCGCCAAGGGGCGGCCACACTTTAACCCGCTCATCGTGCATGTGCCCTCCTTTGACGCGACGGGCGACCTCGCGGAGATGCCAGACTGGGCAGAGGTTCTGGCGCAGGCGTTTTGGCCCGGGGCGCTCACTCTCGTGGCGCCGCATCGAGGCACGCTGCCGGACGCTGTAACGGCAGGGCGCGCAACAGTGGCCCTACGCGTGCCCGCACATCCGCTTGCGCTTCAGCTCTTGGAAGTTACGGGTCGTCCGCTTGCAGCCCCCTCCGCCAATCCGTCGGGCCGGGTAAGTCCGACGACCGCCGATCACGTGCTCGATGGCCTCGAAGGAAAGATCGCAGCCGTGCTTGACGGTGGGCCAACTCAGGTGGGCCTTGAGAGCACGATCATCGGCGGCCCCACGCCCACACTCTTGAGGCCCGGGGGCGTTCCCGCAGAGGCCATCGAAGCGGCGCTCGGCGCGCCGCTCGCGGCTGCGCCTCCTCAGGCCGCAAACGCCCCCTCCGCTCCGGGGCAGCTTGCGTCACACTATGCACCGAATGCGCCCGTCAGGCTCAATGCGCTCCATGCTGCGGAGGGGGAGGTCCATCTCGGGTTCGGCCCCGTCGCAGGGGACGTCACACTCAGCGCCTCGGGCGATTTGCATGAAGCTGCGTCGCGGCTCTTTGCGCTGCTTCGTGAGATCGACCGTCTGGGCAAGCCCATCGCCGTGGCCCCTGTCCCGCTGGTGGGGCTCGGCGTCGCAATCAATGACAGGCTTAGGCGCGCGGCCGCCCCGCGCTAGGCGCGCCCACCCTCAGCGGACAAAAGAAGCGGATCGATCCCGATGCTCTTGAGCGCGCCGGTCCATTTGGCCGCATCATCCGCGCCAAAGATGAGTTCGGGCAATGCCGGGCAAGTCAGCCAACCGTTGGCGGCAATCTCGCCCTCGATCTGGCCCGGGCCCCAGCCGGAATAGCCCAGCGCGAGGAGAGACGTATCGGGGCCATTGCCGCGTGCGATGTCTTCGAGGATGTCGAGCGTGGCTGTCATGCCCACACCGCTGTCGACGTCGAGCGTGCTGTCGTTTGAGGTGTAGTCCCGCGAATGCAGGACAAAGCCGCGCCCGTGCTCCACGGGCCCGCCATAGACGACACGAATGTCGCGGCCCCCGGTGCTTTTGGGGATGTCGAGCTGCTCTAGGAGATCGTCAAAGCCCACATCGGCTGCGGGTTTGTTGACGATAAGACCCATCGCGCCGTCGGAGGAATGCGCGCACATGTAGATGACCGCCTTGTCAAACCGCGGGTCCGACATGCCAGGCATCGCCACAAGAAGTTGCCCGGTGAGATTCGTGAATGTCTGGTCATCGTGCATCGCAGCCCAACATGTGCACGCAGCTGTGCAGCGGCAAGGGCGCAAAGGGGCGCAATGGGCAACACTTGGCCCCGTTCACGCGTGGTCCCGCGTTTGTGACTCGTGCCACGCCGCTCTGCCGCCTATTTCAGCAACATGGCAGTCCGTCTGACCCTTCTCGCCGCCATGGGCCTTTCCACCAGCATGGCCGTCACCTCTACGCCCGCATCGGCGCAGGGCCTCTTTGATGACGACGTCATCGAAGTGGAAGTGCTGCCCGGGTGGCGCGAGGCCGGCATGGCGCATATTGCGGCGCTTCGCTTCACGCTGGATCCCGGCTGGAAGACCTATTGGCGCGCGCCGGGGGATGCTGGCATCCCGCCTTACTTTGACTGGCAGGGCTCGCAGAACCTCGTTTCCGTGACCCCGCACTTCCCTGTGCCTGACATTTTCGACCAGAACGGGATGCGCTCCATCGGCTACGAAAACGAAGTCGTGATCCCGCTTCATCTCGAACGGCGCAGCGCGGCGGAGCCGATCTACCTCCAGGGCATGCTCCAAATCGGGGTTTGTGAAGAGATCTGTATCCCGGCAATGCTAGAAATCGAAGCGATGCTGCCGCCCCAGGGTGGCGCTGATTCCGCGATCCAGGCCGCGCTTGCCGACAGACCGATGACCGAGGCTGAGGGCCGGGTGGGCCGCGTGACCTGCGCCGTTGACGCCATTGCCGATGGGCTTGCGCTCACCATGACGGCGACGATGCCGCCCTTGTCGGGTGCGGAAGCTGCCGCCATCGAAACCGCTGATCCGAGTGTTTGGGTTGCTGAGCCGAGCCTGAACCGGTCCGGCAACACGCTCGTGGCACGCACAGAGCTCGTCCATGTCTCGCAAGCGCCCTTCGCGCTCGACCGCTCCGGTGTCCGGATGACGGTCTTTGGCGACAACGAAGCCGTGGAAATCGTGGGCTGCGCGGCGCGCTAGGCGCGCCGCACGGCTCTCCCGCCCAGCAGCACTGCATTGATGACGTAAGCGATCACGACCGCCGCAAAGGCGGCCAGAACAAAAACGCCCAGCGCCGCAACCATGCCCGATGCCTCTCCGATGACGCCACCGACAAGAGCGAGCGCTACCGGATGCATGGCACCCGTGGCCAGCGTCCAGCCCAGCGTCAGCACGAACGCCCCGGCCACCAGCAGCGTGGTGAGGAGAACCGTCGCATTCGCCTGCGGCGCACGGCGCCCCGCAGACATCGCCCGACGGAAGGCCCGCACTTGCTGACCGATATCCTGCTGCATCGCGAGGATGGCAGGCACCACGAGGAGCACTAGGAACATCCCGGCCCCAAGGCCATAGGCCAGCGTAATGACGGTGGGCTTCAGAAACTCTGCCTGGCTCGACCCCTCATAGAGAAGCGGGGCAAGACCAAGGACCGTCGTCAGGGTGGTTAAAAGAACCGGCCTGAGGCGATCACATGTCCCGTCGATGATTGCAGGAATGAGGCCGCGCTCTTCGGCGTATTCGTCGATGGTCGTCACGAGCACGATGGAATCGTTGATGATGATGCCGATCATCCCAAGGAGCCCGATCACGGAGAACATCGAGAACGGCACGCCCCACGCATAGTGGCCCCAAATCGCGCCGATGAGGCCAAAGGGGATGATGAACATCACCACGAGCGGACGCGTCCAGCTGGCAAAGATCCACGCCAGCGTCAGGAAGATCCCACCCAAAACGAGGACGAGACCGGTACGTGCGTCCGATAGGAAGTCTCGCTCTTGCTCGGCCAAGCCGGTGAGCTCGAAGGTCACGTTGTGCCGCTCGGCCACCCGTGGGAGGATATCGCTCGACAAGATGTTCTGGATCTCGGTGGCGCGCGCTGCATCGTCCTCAGACAGTTCGCCCTGAACGGTGATGAGCTGAATGCCGTTTTCGCGACGCACCGTGGAAAAGGCCGTGCGCTGCTCAACACTCACGATATCGGCGAGCGGCACATATTCGCCCGCATCTGTCCTCAGCTGCATGCGCTCGAGGAAGTCCGCGGTGAGCTCCCCCTCGGGCAGCTCCACCCGGATCGTGGCAGAGCGCACGCCGTCAGGGAAGCTCACGGCCTCGATCCCGCTCAGCCTGTCACGCAGCACACGCCCGAGTGTATCGATGGAGAAGCCAAGGAAGTTGCCCTGAGCGGTCAGCTCGAGGATCAGCTCCTCCTTGTCATAGGCGAGATTGTCCTCGAGGGCCGAGACCTCCGGGAATTGCGAAAGCTCGGTCTGGAGCATGAGCGAGGCGGCTTTGAGCGTTTCGGCATCCGCGCCCTGCAGGTTCACCTCAAGGCTCGAGCCGCCGGGGCCAGATCCCCAGGAGCGGAAGCTGATCGTTTCCACCAGCGGGTGCTTTCGGACACGGTCTTGATACTCGGCCACGAAGGCGAAGGAGGAGTAGGGCCGCGAGTCGGCATCGATAAGCTCAATGGCCAGTGAGCCGAGCTGATCGGGGTCTTTCGTCTCCGAGCCCGAAATGGCGCGCCCGGAATTTCCGCCGATCTCGGCGATGGCGTAGGAAATCGGGTTGGCCCCGAACCGCTCTGCGTATTCGGCGCCGAGCTCTTCGGCAGCGCGCTGCATCTCGCGCATCTGAGCGAGGCTGTCCTCGCGCGTAGCACCCGGCGCCATGGCAAAGTTGCCCGTCACCGAGCCCTGCTCGGGCGCGTTGAAGAAGCGCCACTGCACGTCACCGCGCATGAAGAGCGTGACCTGCGAGGCCAAGAGCACAAAGGCCATCGCCACGACCGGATAGCGCGCCCAGATGACGAAATGCATGAGCGGGCGGAAGCCGCGCTCCCGCACCAGTTGAAGCCCCTGTTCACCTGCCGCGACGGCCAGTCGTACCAGTGATCCTTATCGGCGTGCTTGAGCGCGTGCCCCATATGGTTGGGCAAGATGATAAAGCACTCGATCAGCGAGGCGATGAGCACCACGACGACCGTGAAAGGGATCGCCGCAATCAGATCGCCAAAGCGGCCGGAAATGACGGTGAGCCCGAAGAACGCGATGATCGTCGTGATGGTTGCCGAAAAGACGGGGGAGAACATGCGGCGCGCGGCATTGGCTGCAGCGACCTGCGGCGCTTCCCCCAATTTTCGCCTGCGGAAATCAGCGTGTTCGCCCACGACGATGGCGTCGTCCACCACGATCCCCAGCGTGATGATGAGCGCAAAGAGCGAGATCATGTTGATCGTCAGCCCCGACACATACATCAGCGCGATCGCCGCAGACATGGCCACTGGGATCCCCGCCGCAACCCAGAAGGCCACGCGCGCGTTCAGGAAAAGAAAGAGCAGCCCCACCACGAGCGCGAGCCCGATGAGGCCGTTTTCCACGAGGATGTTGAGACGGCCTGTGATGGCCTCCGCACGCGTGCGGATCAGGTCGATCTGTACGCCCTCTGGCAGCGTGGCTTCCTGGGTGGCGGCCACATCCTCCACGATGCGCTGCATCTCGATGGCGTCGCCCTGCGCGGAGCGATCTACCCGGATCGAAATGGCCGGATTTTCGCCCACGAAGTAGCCACGGTCGCGGTCAGAGCCTTCCACGACGACGGTCGCCACATCGCTCACGCGGAGCTTTGACCCGTCTGCATTCGAGCGCAAAACGATGTCGGAGATCTCGTCCGCGCTGCGCTTCGCGACACCGGTCCGGACGCGCGCTGAGCTCGACACATCGCCCGCGGGATCGGCCGTGGCCTCCGCGTTGATGGCACTGGCGATGTCGCGCATCGTCAGGTCATTCTGGATGAGCGAGAGCGAAGAGACCTCCACGACGGTGGAGGGCGCGGCAACGCCCCGGATGGTGGTGCGTGTTACGCCCTCGGCATAGAGCCGCACCACGAATTCATCGGCAAAGCGGCCGAGCTGCTCTGGGCTCACGGGGCCAGTGATCACGACGTCCGTGACACGATCACGCCATGTCCCGCGGCGCACTTCGGGCTCGTCGGCGCCCTCCGGCAGATCGCCTGCGATGGCGTCTACCGCCTGCTGCACGTCATCTGCCGCGCGGGCCATGTCCCAGCCAGGCTCGAACTCAAGCGTGACATAGCCAGATCCCTCGCGAGAGACGCCGGATGTCCCGGTGACACCCTCGACGGCCAGCATCGCGGGCTCCACGATCTGCACGATGCCTTCATCGGCGTCCTGTGCGCCTGCGCCGTCCCAATTCGTCTGCACGGTGATGTCATCCACCACCACGTCTGGGAAAAACTGCGCGCGCATCTGCGGAAATGACACAAAGCCGGAGGCCAGCATGATCACCAAAAGCAGGTTTGCCGCGGTGCCGTGCTTTACGAAGTAGTCGAAGATCCCACCGATCGGTTTCATGGTTTAGCCCCCCATCCGGCCTTCGATCCGCTCCACAACGGCGGCAGGCACTGCCGGCTCCTGAAGCTGGGAAATCACCCGCTGCTTGGCGGCGGCGGGCATGCGCGTGTTGCCCTCGATGAAGGCGATGAGCTTTGCACGGCGCTCGTCGTCGAGTTCCACCATCGCAGGGGCGGCGGCCATCTGTTCAGCCACCGCTTCAGGCGTGATGGGATTGACCCGGATACCTGCGCCGAGAAGCGGGGACCGCTCTGACACAACATTCTGGCCCGCGATCTCGAAGGCGCGCACGAGCACGTCATCGCCCTGGCGGCGCACAAGATCGACGGCGACCTCGACGAGGCGGTTTTCATCGTCGAGCGCGAGCACCGTGCGCGCTGAGGACAAGGCGCTTGCGGGCAGCCGGGCCACGCCGCGCACCTCGGGCTCCGCAATCGCGACGCTCACGAAGTCGCCGGGGCGAAAGCCGGGCGCTGCATCAAGCGACACGAAGAGGAGGCGACCTGTCTGACCCTCCCCTACCGACGCGCTCACGCGGCTGAGCGTTCCCTGCGCCACGAGATCCGAGCCAAACACGTCAAGCGTGGCAACCACATCAGCGGGCCGCAGGAGCCCATTTTCATCGATCAGGCGACTGTATTGTTCCGTCGAGACACGCACGGCGACCTCGAGCGAGGTGTCATCGATCAACGTCGCGACGCGCTCGTTTTGGCCGACGACGCCGCCCTGCACGATCGTGACATTCGACAGGATGCCATCAAAAGAAGCTGTCAGCGTCGCATTCCGAAGTGCGCGCTCGGCCTCCGAGGCATTAATGCGCGCGCGTTCGATGCGCGCCGCGGTCGTCGTGACGCGCTGCTCGGCCTGCTGCACGGAAAGTCGTTCCGACAAAACCGACTGCCGCGCTGAATTCACGGTCAGCTCTGCGGATTCGAGCGCCGCGGCCGTGCCGACGCCCCGGTTCACGAGGTCCTGCTGGCGCGCCAGGGCGCGTTCCTGCAGCGTCACGGTCTCTTGCGCGGCGGCCAGCTCGTCCTGGCTGAGCGTGAGGGATCTTTGTGCCTCCGCTGCCTCGGCCTGCGCCTCGGCGAGTTCGGCACGGGCCAGTGCCAGATCGCTTTCTGCGTTGGCCGGATCGACTTGGAAAAGCACCTCTCCCGCGCTGACCCGCCCCCCATCGATGAAGTTATCTGAAAGCATCACGACAGCGCCCTGCACCTCGGGGCGCACATCAAGGCTTCGGCGCGACCGCACCTCACCAAAGGCCTCGAGCGTCGGCGCGATCGTTTCCGGCTGCACCCGAACCACGTTGACCGCAAAGACACGTTCGCGCGCTGGAAAGCTGCGCTCGGGCGCGTTGGCCATGTCGCGCGCGGCATCTCGGATCTGTCCAACGCCAACCGCGATAAGGCCCACCGTCAGTGCAAGAAGGAAGAGGCCCGAAAGGCTTCGGAAGAGAAAACGCATGGCTATGGGTCCGTGTGGCTTAAGCGGTCAGACAGGAGATAGAGCCCGGTTGCACATCGGCAAAACAAGCGCCTCCTACCCCTTCTACGGGGCAGCAACTCATTTCCGTCGCAGATGTTCCGATAATCTCGGCAAAATCTCGATGAAGTTGCAGGGCCGGTGCCGGTAATCGAGCTGTTTGACGAGGATCTCGTCCCACGCATCCTTGCAAGCCCCGGTTGAGCCCGGCAGCGCGAAGATGTACGTCCCGCCCGCCACGCCGCCCGTCGCGCGGGACTGGACGGCCGAGGTTCCGATCTTGGCCATGGAGACATGGGTGAAGACGGTGCCAAAGGCGTCGATCTCTTTTTCATAGACGTCGCGGTGGGCCTCCACCGTCACATCGCGCCCCGTAAGGCCCGTGCCGCCCGTTGAGATGATCACGTCAACGCTTTCATCCGCCACCCAGGCGCGGAGCTGGTCTGAAATCTTGTCGCGGTCATCGGTGACGATGGCGCGGGCCGCCACACGGTGGCCTGCCTCGGTGATGCGCGCGGCCAGCGTATCGCCTGATCTGTCATCGTCGGGGGTGCGCGTATCGCTCACCGTGAGCACCGCGATCCCGACGGAGATGAATTCCCGGCTCTCATCGATGCGGCTCATGCTCCCAGCCTCTCCTGAAGAGCAAGGAGATCTTCCCAAGCGTGGCGCTTTGCATGGGGCTGGCGCAAGAGATAGGCGGGGTGGAGCATGGGCAGGACGGGGAGCCCCTCCGCCTCATGCCACTGACCGCGCAGGCGCGTGATGCCCTTCTTGCCCAAGAGCGCCATGCAGGAATGGTTGCCCATGGCGATCAGGATCTCGGGCTTGGCCAGCGCTATGTGGCGGCGGACGAAGGGCATCATCATTGCCACCTCATCGGGCTTCGGGTCGCGGTTTTGCGGCGGCCGCCATGGCAGCACGTTGGTGATGTAGATGTCGCTCTGGCGGCTCTTGCCGATAGACGACAGCATCTTGTCGAGAAGCTGGCCCGCACGCCCGACGAATGGCTTGCCCTCCCGGTCTTCATCGCGGCCGGGCGCCTCGCCCAAGATCATCACCGGCGCCCCCGCCACCCCGTCAGAGAAAACAAAGCTGCGCGCACCCCGCTTGAGCTCGCAATGCTCATACCCCTCCTGCAGCGTGGCCAGGGCCTCTAGCGTGTCTGCCGAGGCAGCAAGTGCTTCGGCCTCTGCAAGAGGATCACTCGTCACAGGCGCGACGACGGCCGCCGGGGCGGGCGTGGCCGCAGGCTTTGGCTCAGCCACCACTTCGTAGCGATTGACGGGCTCTTCCCCAATCGCTTCGGTCACGCCGCACTCCACCTGCCAGGCGAGTTCTGCGGCGGCTTTGTGCCACTCCGTTGCATCCATGGGCCGCAAACTAGGCGCAGGGCGCGGCGAGGTAAATGGATCGACTGAACTGAGCCCTTGCTCGCCAGCCGCCTGCACCCTACACGTCGCGACTGATGCAACACCTGCTTGGAATTCAGCCGCTCACTCCCGCTGAGATTTCAGCCATCCTCGATCTTTCCGACAGCTATGTCGCGCTGAACCGCTCGGCCTCCAAACACACCGATGCGCTTGCCGGGCTCACGCAGATCAACATGTTCTTCGAGAACTCCACGCGCACGCAAGCGTCCTTTGAGCTGGCCGGAAAACGGCTTGGGGCGGACGTGATGAACATGGCGATGCAGGCCTCCTCGATCAAAAAGGGGGAAACGCTGATCGACACCGCGCTCACGCTGAATGCGATGCACCCGGACCTTCTGGTCGTGCGGCACCCGCAATCGGGCGCGGTGGATCTTTTAGCCCAAAAGGTGAATTGCGCGGTGCTCAATGCCGGCGACGGGCGTCACGAACATCCGACGCAGGCGCTCCTCGATGCGCTGACGATCCGACGCAGGCTCGGCCGCATCGAGGGGCTCACCGTTGCGATCTGCGGTGACATCGCTCACAGCCGCGTGGCGCGCTCGAACATCCAGCTTTTGACCAAACTCGGCAATCGCGTGCGCCTCGTGGGCCCGCCGACGCTCATTCCATCAGGCGCCGCTGACTGGGGGGTGGAGGTCTTTGGCGACATGGCCGCGGGGCTCACTGGCGTCGACGTCGTCATGATGCTCAGGCTGCAGCGGGAGCGGATGGATGGCGGATTTATCCCCTCTGAGCGCGAATACTATCACCGCTTTGGCCTCGACGCGGATAAGCTCAGCCACGCAAGCGCGGACGCCATCGTCATGCATCCCGGCCCCATGAACCGCGGCGTGGAGATCGACGGAGAGATCGCCGATGACATCAACCGCTCCGTCATCCAGGAACAGGTGGAGATGGGCGTGGCCGTCCGCATGGCCGCGATGGACATGCTCATGCAAACCCGCCGCGCCGAACGCGAGGTGATGGTATGAGCTCGCTTGACGTTCCTGCCGGGGAAGAGGGGCGCATTCGCGTCTTTGCGCTTTCGATGACCGATAGCGAGGCAAAGGCGCTCTCACAGGACGCGGGCGCAAAGGCGGTCGCGCTTGGCGTGCCTGATATCGAGGCCGACTACGTGGAGGTCTTCCCCGTCAAGAACCTCGAGGGGCTCGGGCTTGCGGGCTATCTCGTTGAGGGGCACGCGGCTGTGGAGGAAGACGTCAACCGTGACAAATCCAAGCTCGGCGCGCTCGGCGGCTGGGTGATGGTTGTGATGTCAAAGGCCTTCAGGAGGCAGGTGCTGGAGCTTGATCCCGACCCGCGTCTGACGCTCATCGGGTATTACCGCCAGGAGGGCATCGACTGGACCCCTGTCCCGGTGACAAGCTCCACTGCGGAGCCTGACATGGATGGCGACGGGGCGCGGAAGCCGATGTCTGACGCGCGGATCTCCGGCATGGTCGCCACGGCAGTGCTGCTCTTTCTCGCCGTCTTCGTCACGATATTCATTCTTTTGGCCGGATAGCCATGGACACGCTTCTCACCAACGCGCGCATCGTCGATCCGGAAGCGGGAACAGATCGCCTGGGCGCTCTGAGGGTGCGCGACGGCGCGGTGGTGGAGGTTACGTACGACGCCGCGCCTGACATGGGTGATGCCCGGACACTTGATTGCGGCGGGCTCTGCCTCGCACCTGGCCTTGTCGATATCGGAGTGAAGATCTGCGAGCCGGGGGAGCGTCATAAGGAGAGCTTTCGCTCTGCCGGGCTTGCCGCGGCGCGTGGCGGTGTCACCACGATCGTGACGCGCCCGGACACGCTGCCTGCCATCGACACGCCCGAAGCGCTCGAATTCCAGATCCGCCGCGCGGCAGAGGCCGCCCCTGTGCGCATGGCCCCCATGGCCGCGCTCACCAAGGGCCGCGACGGGCGCGAGATGACGGAGATCGGTTTCCTGCAGGATGCGGGCGCCGTGGCCTTCACCGACTGCGACCGCGTCGTGGAAAACACCAAGGTCTTTCAGCGTGCGCTCACCTATGCCCGGTCTCTGGGGGCGCTCACCATTGCCCATGTCCAAGAGCCAATCCTAAGCCGCGGGGCTGCGGCCACGTCGGGCGCGCGTGCCTCGGAGATGGGGCTGCCCGCCGTTAGCGCGATGGCGGAGCGTATGGCGCTCGACCGTGACATCGCGCTCATCGAGATGACGCGCGCCGCCTACCACGCGGATCAGATCACCACCGCGCGCGCCCTCCCCGCACTCAACCGTGCCAAGAACAATGGGCTCGACGTCACGGCAGGGATCTCCATCCACCACCTCACGCTGACGGATGCCGCGATCGAAGACTACCGCACCTTCTTCAAGGTCAAGCCGCCACTGAGGGCCGAAGCAGATCGCGCGGCGGTCGTGGAGGCGCTGCGGGAGGGGCTCATTGATACGGTGAGCTCCATGCACACCCCTCAGGACGAGGAATCAAAGCGCCTCCCCTTTGAGGAAGCGGCCTCTGGTGCCGTGGGGCTCGAGACGTTCCTGCCCGCGATGCTCGGTCTCGTGGCCGCGGGTGAGCTGTCACTGCCGCAAGTCTTTCAGGCCGCCGCTCTCCGCCCAGCCCAGCGGCTCGGCCTCGAGGGGGGCCGCCTCACCAAGGGCGCGCCTGCCGATCTCATCCTCTTTGACCCGGATCACCGCTTCACGCTTGACCGTACAACGCTCGCGTCGAAATCAAAGAACACGCCCTTTGACGGCCACGAGATGACCGGAGCGATCCTCGCGACTTGGGTCGGCGGTCGCCAAATTCACGGGAGCGCCCATGCCCCTCTTTGAAACGGCCCCGCTCCTCCTTTTGGCCTGCGCGGTGCTGGGGTACCTTCTGGGCTCCATCGCGTTCGGCCTTGTCTTTGCGCGGCTCTTTGGGCTCGGCGATCTGCGTCAGATCGGCTCCGGCAACATCGGGGCCACGAACGTGCTCCGCACGGGGTCAAAGGTGGCGGCGGCCCTCACGCTCATTTGCGACGCGGGCAAAGCGGGTTTTGCCGTCCTCATCGCGCGGCTCTTGGCCGGAGAGGACGCCGCGCAAATCGCGGGGCTTGCCGCGTTTTTCGGACACTGCTTTCCCATCTGGCTCAAGTTTCAGGGCGGGAAGGGCGTGGCGACATTCATCGGCCTCATGCTCGTGCTGCACTGGCCCGCGGGGCTTGCCACCTGCGCCACTTGGCTCGCCGTGGCGACCATCACGCGCTATTCCTCGCTGTCGGCGCTGATCTCGGCGCTCCTCGCGCCGGTCTGGATGGCCGTTCTCGGGTATCCGTCGGGCGTGGCGCTCGGCATAGCGCTCGCAGCGCTGATCTTTTGGCGCCATAGCGAAAACATCGCCCGTCTGCGCGCGGGCACCGAATCAAAGATCGGGAAAAAGGGCTAGCGCGGCCAAAGCTGGGGGAAGAACTCCCCCGCGATCCTGTCGCCCTCGCCATAGCCTGCCGCCTCAAACTGCGCGCGCTCTTCCTTGGCCCAGTCTCCGCGATAACGGATCATCCCGTCAGGCGCGGTCATGCGCAGTGTGAAGCGGCGCACCGTCTCAGTGGGGGTCACTGACGAGAGGCCACCGTGAAGCGTGCGCA
The DNA here is from genome assembly GCA_039822945.1 of Pseudomonadota bacterium. Classification (GTDB taxonomy): domain Bacteria; phylum Pseudomonadota; class Alphaproteobacteria; order Rhodobacterales; family Rhodobacteraceae; genus Shimia_B. The sequence goes on along the minus strand of JBCBME010000020.1, from coordinate 578 downwards.
TGTCGAAGTAGATGCAATCGCCCAGATCCAGATCCCATTGCAGAAGATCGTAGGCGCCCGGGTCGGCATTGACGTCTGGCGGGACATGGTAGGTCTGGCCGTTGACATCCTGGGGCTCAAAACTCGGATGCCCGTCCTTGAAACGCACCCGCATGAAAAGCTTGTCCCAGAGATGGGAGCCTTTCACGAATGCGATCCCGTTGTCCTTTGTCACCGGCTCAAGCGGCAGCCAAAGGACGCACATCGTGCCCTCGAAATCGAAATACGCGAGATCCTGGTGGAACGGCGGGCGGGAGCTCGACCCCGCCTCGCGGAGGAACCAGTTATCCATCACGAGGTTCACACTCGGCGCATCCAGCAGTTCTGCGGCGAGCGGCCCACAGGGCGAATTGCGGACGAATTCGCGAAACTCCGGCACTTTGGTCCATGCCCAAAAATCCTCGTAGTACCCAGGGGCGTCCGGATCCTTGGTGTGGCGCGTGAAGTTATCCGTGTGGGGCGCATGTCAGCACATGCGCAACGCTGTGACTTGATTAACGAGCAGGTGCTGAATTACCGGACGTTGATGTATCGCGAAG
>JBCBME010000019.1:0-16794 GCA_039822945.1 Pseudomonadota bacterium | reverse complement strand
ATCCGCGCTTCATCGAGGGGGATGCGGGGCCTGTGGCGCAATCCTACACGTATCAGGAGCTGCTCGATCTCGAGGATCACCCCTAGCTCGGCGCGTCAGGGGCCCGACCAATCCACGTCGCTTGCCTCGTCGATCGTCAAAAGCCCGTCAGGGAGCGGTTTCATGAGCGCCGCAGCAGCCGCCTCATCTTCGCCGAGCCACGTGGCGAACTCCGCAGGCGCAAGCATCACACCCATTCTGTGGTGGATGTCGGCTACGTCGCCATTGGGCGGGCATGTCACCGTTGCGCATTGCGGGACTTGTAGACCACCGGGTGCCGACCAGATGTCAAAGATCGCCGCAAAAGCCAGAGGTGCGCCGTCAGTGCGCCGGATGCGCCAGGCCGTTTTGCGCCGTGCCTCGCCGGTCCATTCGTACCAGCCATCAGCTGGCACGACGCAGCGTTGCACGCCGTCATAGGCGCTTTTGTCAAAGACGGTCTCGGAGCGCGCGTTCACGAGCACTTCCATCACCGGGCGGCCCCGCGCGTTTTTCCGGCCCTGCGGAATGAGGCCCCAGCGCATCATCTGGGGGCCGTCTTGCGTCAGGGTCAGAACGTCCTGCCCGGGAGCCACGTTGGCACGGGGCTTAAGGTCCGGCACGCTCGCGACGGCGGCCCAGCACGCGATGTCTGAAGCCGGGGTCGTGAGGAAGAACCGTCCGGGCACGGGGCTACTCGACCCGGGAGATGAGCTCTAGGACGCTTGGCCCCATGTCTTCGACGATCCGCTCGACGCCCGACGCAGAGGGATGAATGCCGTCATCTTGAATGAATTCGCCGAGCTCGGCTGGGACATCCCCTTCTCCCTCGAATGCGGCGAAAAAGCTGGGATAAAACAGCGTGCCGTAGGTTTCGGCGAGCTCGGGGTAGAGCGCGTCGAATTGCGTTTTGTAGTCAGGTCCGTAATTGCCCGGTGCCTCCATCCCGACGAGGAGCACCTCAACTTGGGCCTCGGCTGCGATTTCGAGGATCCCCTCGATGTTGGCACGGCTCAGGCCCGGATCGATCCCGCGCAAGAGATCATTGCCGCCGAGGGCGACGATCATCGCGTCCACCTCAGGCGTGAGGGTCCATGCGGCGCGCGAGAGCCCGCCTTGGGTCGTATCCCCTGAGACACCGGCGTTGATGACGGTGACTTCCTCGCCAGACGCGGCGAGCCATGCCTCCAGTTGTGGGACGAACCCTTGCGCCTCTGGCAGGCCGAACCCCTGCGTGAGGCTGTCCCCGAGGGCCGCAATCGTCACGCTTTGCGCCGATGCAGGGCCGGCGGCTGTAAGGCCTGCTGCGACAAAACCAAAAGCCAGAATGTTGCGTATCACCTTTGACACCCCATATCGCGCTCTAACACAGGAGCTTCCATGACAGACCCCGTTCTCCGCCTCACTGACGTTTCCCTCTCCCTGATGGGCAACGCCGGCATGGTCGATATCCTCAATGATATCACGCTCGATGTGAATGCGGGCGAGACATTGGCGCTCATTGGTCCATCGGGTTCGGGCAAGTCTTCGCTCCTTATGGTCATGGGTGGGCTCGAGCGGGCCACGGGCGGCACGATCACGGCTTTGGGTCAGGATCTGAGCCCGATGAACGAGGATGCCCTAGCCCGCTTCCGCAGGGAGCATATGGGGGTGGTCTTTCAATCCTTCCACCTCATCCCCACCATGACGGCGTTGGAAAATGTCGCGGTGCCGCTTGAGCTTGCGGGCGTCTCTGATGCCTTTGCTCGGGCTGAGGCGGAGCTTGAAGCCGTCGGGCTTGGGCACCGCATGGGGCACTTCCCGGCCCAGATGTCTGGCGGAGAGCAACAGCGCGTGGCGTTGGCGCGGGCCGCCGCGCCACGGCCAGCAATCCTTTTGGCTGATGAGCCCACTGGGAACCTCGACGGGACGAATGGTGCGGCGATCACCGACCTGCTCTTTGGCTTGCAGGAACGGCATGGCGCGACGCTTGTGCTTGTCACGCATTCGCAGGAATTGGCCCAGAATTGCTCTCGCGTCGTACGCCTCCGCGATGGGCGCATCGAGGGAGAGGAAGAGGCGTCTCTCGAGGCCGCACAGTGAAACTCGCCTTTACGTTTGCCCGCAGGGAGCTGCGGACCGGGCTGCACGGCTTTGGTATTTTTTTGGCGTGTCTGGCGCTTGGCGTCGCAGCCATCGCGGCAGTCGGCTCGGTGAGAGCGTCCATCGAGGCGGGCCTTGCCGCTGAGGGCTCCGCCCTTCTCGGCGGCGATGCTGAGATCGAGTTCACCTACCGCTTTGCCACCGACGAAGAGCGCGCCTGGATGGAAAGCCGCGCCACAGATGTCTCCGAGATCGTGGACTTTCGCTCCCTCGCAGTGGCGGAGGTGGACGGCGTCCCTGAGCGCGGTCTTACACAGGTAAAGGCCGTCGACAGCGCCTACCCCTTGATTGGCACAGTCGTGCTGGACCCACCGCTTCCGCTCGATGACGCGCTCGCGGGACAGGGCGCAGTCATGGAGCGCGTGCTCGCGGATCGCATGGGGCTGAGCATTGGGGATGCATTCGCCCTCGGCACGCAGGATTTTACGCTCTCCGCCCTGATTGTCACCGAGCCAGACAGCTCCGCAGGGGGCTTTGGCCTTGGACCGCGCACCATCGTGCTGCGCGACGATCTCGTGAATTCGAGCCTTCTTGAGCCCGGCACGCTCTTTTCAACGAAGTACCGCCTGCTTGTGCCGGAGGGAACAGACCTTGCCGCGCTTGAAGAGGATGCGGAGGGGCGATTTGCCGAAAGCGGCCTGCGCTGGACCGACGCACGAAATGGCGCGCCGGGGATCGCGGAGTTTGTCGATCGGCTTGGCGCATTTTTGATCCTTGTGGGCCTTTCTGGCCTCGCCGTGGGCGGCGTGGGGGTGAGTGCCGCGGTGCGCGCCTATCTGAGCACCAAGACCTCCGTGATCGCCACGCTCAGGACATTGGGGGCCGCCCGCGCGACGATCTTTCAGACATACTTCATCCAGATCGGCATCCTGACGATCATCGGTCTGATCCTCGGGCTCGCCCTCGGCGCTTCGCTGCCCCTCGTTTTCGCACCTCTCATCGAGGCAAGGCTGCCTGTACCGGCGGTCTTTTCGATCTATCCAGGTCCACTGGTGGAGGCTGCGATCTACGGGCTTTTGGCTGCGCTCATCTTTACCCTGTGGCCTTTGGCGCGAGCGGAGGAGATCCGGCCAGCCGCGCTCTTTCGCGACGCGCTGACGAGCGGATCCATCCTGCCGGGCGGGCGCTACCTGATCGCCACACTCATCCTAGCGGGGGGCCTTGTGGGAGCCGCGGCATTCTTTTCGGAGACGGTCTGGCTCACACTCTGGACGGCTGGTGGCATCCTCGGCGCGCTCTTGGTTCTGGCACTGTCCTCAATCCTGATCCGCTTTGCTGCCAAGCGCCTTGCCGCCACGCGCGCGGCCCGGGGCCGCACGAGCCTGCGCCTCGCGCTTGGGGCCATCGGCGGGCCGCGGGAGGAAGCAGCATCGGTGGTGCTCTCTCTTGGTCTCGGCCTGTCTGTGCTTGCAGCTGTCGGGCAGATCGACGGAAACTTGCGGGGCGCGATCACGGGGGAGCTGCCGGATGTGGCACCAAGCTATTTCTTCGTGGACATCCAGTCAGACCAGCTGCCCGGCTTCATGGAGCGGCTCGACAATGATCCCGAGGTGAGCGCTGTCGACAGCGCGCCCATGCTGCGGGGGATCATCACACGCATCAATGGCGCGCCTGCCGCCGAGGTCGCCGGCAACCACTGGGTTCTGGAAGGGGACCGCGGTGTCACCTATTCCACCGAGGTGCCGGACAATACCGAAGTCACCGCGGGCGAGTGGTGGGCCCCGGACTATGACGGCCCCCCACAGATCAGCTTTGCCGCGGAAGAGGCGCTGGAGATGGGGCTCGAACTCGGCGATGAGATGACAGTCAACATTCTCGGGCGTGATATCACCGGCACCATCACCTCGTTTCGGGAGGTCGATTTCTCCACCGCTGGGATCGGATTTATCCTTTCGATGAACCCGGCCGCTCTTGCAGGAGCGCCCCATACGCACATCGCGACAGTCTATGCCTCCGAAGAAGCGGAGGCGCCCATCCTGCGTGACCTTGCAAACCAATTCCCAAACATCACGGCGATCCGCGTAAGGGACGCGATTGACCGCGTCGCTGACCTCTTGGGCGGGCTCGCGGCGGCCACATCCTACGGGGCGTCTGCGACGCTCTTGACGGGCTTTCTGGTGCTGATTGGGGCTGCCGCTGCGGGCCAACGCGCGCGCACATACGAGGCCGCGATCCTCAAGACGCTGGGGGCAAGCCGCGGCGCGATCCTGAGGAGCTTTGCCTGGCGCTCCATGATCCTCGGGCTCGGGGCGGGGCTCGTGGCGCTTGTGGCAGGTGCGCTTGGCGGCTGGGCTGTGAGCCGGTTTATCTTTGAGACCGACTACGTGCTCATCTGGGAGAACGCGCTTGCCATCATCGCGGCCGGTATCATCACCACTCTCGTGGCCGGGCTCATATTCTCACTCGGCCCGCTTTCCGCCCGACCCGCGCAGGTCTTGAGGACGCGCGAGTGATCGAGGTCTTTGGTTACGGCTCGCTCGTGAACCGGCGCACCCAAGGCTTTGGCGGGGCCCATGCGACCCTTCAAGGCTGGCGACGCGTCTGGGTGACGACGGCAGCACGTCCGGCCGCGTTCTTGTCTGTGGAGCCTGGCGCGGGCGCGATCGAGGGGCTCAGCTTCCCGGTTCCGACCGATGACGTGCGCGATCTTGATGCCAGGGAGGCGCAGTATGACCGCCTCCCCCACCCCGGCGGGGTGGTCTACTCCGTGCCCGCTCGAAATCAGACCGAAGGCCAGGCCCCGATACTGAGGAGCTACCTCGACGTCGTGCTGCAGGGCTATCTTGCGGAATTCGGTGAGGACGGGGTCTCGCGTTTCATGGCCACGACCCACTCTTGGGAGCGCGGTATTTTTGACGACCGGGCAGCGCCGATTTATCCGCGTGCGCAGGCGCTCACCGCCGACGAGACCGCGCATTTCGAGGCATTGCTGCGATCAGTGCCGATTGTGGAAGAGCTGTAGCAGCCGCATTTGCCGCTCATGCGGTTTCGCGGGCTCGAGGGCTTCCTGGCGGGAGACGGCCTGAACGCGGAAGGCCAGCCAAACGGCCACAATTGCAAAGATCGCGCCACCGGCAGCCTGCCCGATCAGCACCCCGGGCGCTCCATAAAGCGATGCCCCCAAGATCACGAAAGGGATGGTGCCGAGGGTATGGCGCCCCCAGTTGATCCACGTTGAGTAAAACGGGTGGCCCAGATTGTTGAAGCTCGCATTCGTCACGAAGATCACGCCGTTGAAGAACCACGCCAGCGCCAGCGGACCGCAGAAAAGAAAGAGGAGTTGTCTTGTGACGCCCTCGGCCTGAAAGAGGAGCGCGAGCGGTTCACGCAAAAAGTAGAGAGCGAGCGCCACCACCACGACAACACCTGCGCAGAACAGGAGCCCCTCTTTGAAGGCCTGATCAACACGGTCAAAACGCTTTGCCCCGTAGTTCTGGCCGATAATCGGACCGATCGCTCCGGATAGCGCGAAGAGCACGGCAAAGGAGACGGGCGTCAGACGACCCACAATGGCCATGCCAGCCACCGCATCTGCGCCGTATTCGGCCATGGAGCGCGTGACATAAGCTTGCCCGATGGGCGTGGCCAGCTGCGTCAGGATCGCGGGGATAGCGATCACGGCGAGCGGTGCGAAATCTCGGGCAAGCATCGCCCCACCGGGTCGCTCAAGCCCGCCATGATGGCGGAAAATCGGCTGGAGCGCCCAGTAAGCGATCGCGCATCGCGCGCAGACACTGGCAATGGCCGCGCCCGTGAGCTCGAGATCGAGACCAAAGATCAGGATCGGATCAAGTACGGCATTCACGATACCGCCCATCACAGTGGCCCACATGGAGCGTCGCGCGTCGCCGTAGGCGCGCAGGATCGCGCCCCCGACCATCCCGATCAAAAGGAGCGGCAGCGATGGAATGATGATCCGAAGGTAGCCAGAGGCGAGATCAAGAGTTTCGCCCGATGCCCCCATGAGCTGCGCGAGCGCCGGTATATTGAACCAGACGAGCGCCGAGAAAATGGAGCCAAAGATCACGCCCCAAAGAAGCGAGGACGAGGCCTTTTCCCGCGCGAGCTTTTCGTCCCCCGCCCCCAGAGCCCGGGCCACCAAGGCGCCCGAGGCGATGGCCATCCCGATCCCGAAACTCGTGGTGAAAAAGAGGATCGCGCCCGCATAGCCGATGGCGGCTGCCAGCTCCTCCTTGCCCAGCATGGAGATGAAGATCATGTCGACGAAATCGACAAGGAACACAGCGATCAGGCCGATCGAGGCTGTGAACGACATCACCGAGATGTGCTTGAAGAGGCTGCCTTCGAGGAATTTTGCCCCTTCGGCCATCTCCTACCCTTTCGCGCGGATCACCTGCATCAGTGGCAGGAATGCTGCCATGTCAGGGCCATGGGTCTGGCCTGTCAATGCTTTCCTGAGCGGTTGAAAGAGGCCCCTGCCCTTGCGGCCAGTCACTTCCTTCACCTCTGATGTCCAAGCACCCCAGGTTTCAGGGCCGCGTGTGTCGGGCAAAAGCGCCATGGCTTCGGCCACGAAACTGCGGTCTTCTTCGTCGATCAGCGGTTCGGCACCGTCACGTAACATCTCCCACCAGCCCTTGAGATCATGAAGCGTCGTGATGTTTTCGCGGATTGCGGCCCAGAAAGGCGCGGCGATGTTGTCAGGGACACCAGCGGCCGCGATCTCGCCCGACACCACCTCAAAAGGCTGCTCATGCAAGAACCGCGCTGTGAGCGGGAAAAGATCGTCCTTGTCGAACTTCGTGGGCGCGCTGCCAAACTTGGTGAGGTCAAAGCCGTCAGCAAGCTCATCGAGCGACGTGCGCAGCTCCACAGGGTCCGATGAGCCAAGCCGCGCCATAAGCGACAATAGGGCAAAAGGCTGAACCCCCGCTGCGCGCAAGTCCTGCAGGGAGAGCGTGCCGAGACGCTTGGACAGCGCCTCACCTTCTGGCCCGGTGAGAAGAGAGTGGTGCGCAAAGGCGGGTGGCTCAAACCCCAGCGCGCGGATCATCTGGATCTGGGTGGCGGTGTTGGTGACGTGATCAGAGCCCCGCACAATGTGGGTGATGCCCATTTCGGTGTCGTCCACCACGGATGCCAGCGTGTAGAGCACCTGCCCGTCACCCCGGATCAGAACGGGATCTGACACCGATGCGGCATCGATGGACAGATCGCCGAGGATCCCATCGATCCATTCAATCCGTTCCCAATCGAGCTTGAAGCGCCAATGACCAGCGCGCTCGGCGCGCAGTGCGTCCTTGTCGGCCCCCGAGAGGTTGAGCGCCGAGCGGTCATAGACCGGAGGTTTGCCCATGTTGAGCTGCTTCTTGCGCTTGAGATCGAGCTCGGTCGGGGTTTCGAACGCCTCGTAAAGCCGCGCCATGCCGCGCCAAGTGTCTGCGGCCTCAGCATACCGGTCGAGCCGCTTTGACTGGTACTCGATCCGGTCCCATTCGAGGCCGAGCCACTCAAGATCGCGCTGAATGGCGTCTATGTATTCCTGCTTGGACCGTTCGGCATCCGTATCATCGATGCGCAGGACAAACGTGCCGCCCGCGCGCCGCGCGATCAGGTAGTTCATCAGCGCAGGGCGCAGATTGCCGATATGCAAATACCCGGTGGGCGACGGTGCAAAGCGGGTGGTGGTCATGGCAGCCTCCTTGGAGCCCGCCCTGTCTCACTTTGGCGTCGCCAAGTCCAGCATCAGCTTGGCGTGACGGGGTACTTGGTGGCGAGATCTTTAAGCCCGGCGCGCACCAGCTCTTCGAGGACGTCCATGTCGACGTCGGCGAGCTTATTCACGTAGAGGCAGGATTTGCCGTGCTTGTGCTTTCCCAGCCTATCCAAGACACCGTGAAAGTCCGCATAGCCCGGCATGATGTAGAGCGAAAGGTTCGACTTCCGGGGAGAGAAGCCTGTGGCGAGCATGTCGCCCTCTCGGCCCGTTTCGTAGCGGTAGTGGTAGCTGCCATAGCCCACCATGCTCGGCCCCCACATTTTTGGTGTCCAGCCAGTGATACGGCGGAACATGGCGTCGAGGGCTATGGCATCGGCGCGGCGCGTGGGGTGGTCGACCGCTTCAATGAACGCGGCGGGGTCGGTTTCGGTGATGACTGTCTTGTTACCGGACATGGCTCTCAAAATATCGATATTTTCTGGTCAGGCGCACCTTCCGCGCCATCTTCCGCAGTATTCTATCACACAATGAAGGATGGCTCTCATGGCAATCTCCCGGCGCTCACTTCTAGCTTCCGCGGCTGCGGCCCCACTCCTGCCTCTCGTCACGGCGGCCAGCGCAGGCGGACACGCCACATCTGCCCCGATGCAAAACGCCCGTTCGTTCGCCGTTGGCGATTTTCAAGTGACGACGCTCCTTGCAGGCACCGGCCAGCGCGATGAGCCGCAGGGCACGTTCGGGATGAATGTGAGCCCCGAAGAGTTCGCCGCAGTCTCGGCCGAAAACTTCATCTCTTCTGAGAGCTATCAGGGCTATTTCCAGCCTGTCGTCGTGCAAACCGGGTCGGAGACGATCCTCTTTGACACCGGGCTTCCCAATGAGGGCGTGCCGAGCGCTCTGGCAGAGATCGGCCTCACGCCGGCGGACATCACCCATGTGGTGATCACGCACATGCACGGCGATCACGTGGGTGGCATGACGAACGACGCCGGTGAGGTCTATGCAAACGCCGCCTACATTGCGGGTGCCGCAGAGTACAACCACTGGACAAGCGCAAACGCGAGCGAGCGCGGCCGCGGTACGGTTGCCGCGAAAGTGACGCCGTTCGCGGAGAAGTTCACCTTCATCGATGCGGGCCACTCGGTCCGTTCCGGGATCACGGCGATGGATGCCTCGGGCCATACGCCGGGCCACATGGCCTACATGCTCGAGTCTGGCGGGCAGCAGTTGTTGATCACCGCCGACATGGCAAATCACCACGTGTGGTCCCTGGCAAACCCCGATTGGGACGTACGCTTTGACATGGACAAGGAAGCCGCAGCCGCGACGCGCCGCCGGGTCCTTGGGATGTTGGCCGCCGACCGCATTCCCATGACGGGCTACCACCTGCCTTTCCCCGCCGTGGGCTATGTCGAAGCGCGCGGTGACGGCTTCCGCTGGGTTCCCGCCACATACCAGATGGCCCCCGCCTAACCACGCGGCGTGGTCTTGGTGAGCTTTAAGCAAGACTATCAGCGGACATCGACCGGATGGCTCGATGTCCGCGCTCAACCAAAACCCTAAAACTGCTGACTGCCTGGGCGAACTGTGCGCCCTTAATTTTCATTCTACGCAGGCATTGACTGACTAGTCACTCTAACTATATGAAGCCGCATGAACGAGCGGCAAAAACAAATCATTGCGGCCGCGATCCCACTCTTTTTGAACGAGGGGGTCAGCGTCTCCACAGCCCACATCGCCAAGGTGGCGGGCGTGTCAAACGGCACGCTCTTCAACGCGTTCCAGACAAAACAGGAGCTGATCGACGCCATCTACCGAAGCACAAAGCTGGCGATGCTTGCTGCCTTCCCTGTCTCGAAGGAGCAAAAGCTCGACCGTCGCCAAATGCGCAAGGCTTGGGATGGATACCTTGAATGGGCGCGGGCAAAGCCCAACGACCACAGGGTGATGCATCTCCTCCGTGAGGCGGGCTTGGCCAGCCCTGCGGTTCAGGCCGAGATTGATGCGCTCTACGCCCCGCACGCTCAGTCTCTGATGACCGCGATAGAGGATGGCAGCATCCGCGGGCCGAGCGTCGCATTCATAGGCGCCGTGATCTTTGCCCAGATCGACCTCGCCATAGACCACAACCTGAGCGGAGCAGACGAAGACCTCGCCTTCGAAATGCTCTGCAAAGCTATAGGACTCACACAATGACTAAAGTCTTCGTCACCGGCGCGTCCGGCTTTATCGCCAAGCATATCCTTCGGGAGTTGCTCGAAAAAGGATACGAGGTGCGGGCATCCGTGCGCTCAGAGACCCGAAAGGCCGAGATCGAGCAGCTTTTTCCGGATGCGGGCATAGAGTTCGCCTTTCTTGATCTCGGCAAGGACGATGGCTGGTCCGAGGCTTTGGCGGGATGTGACGTTCTCATGCACACGGCCTCGCCCTTCCCCCTCGGTGAGCCAAAGGACCCGCAGGAGCTGATCCGACCGGCCGTTGACGGCACGTTGCGCGCGATGCGCGCGGCGAAGGCCGCCGGTATCACGCGCGTGATCCTGACCTCGTCCTGCGCGGCGATCTACAAGGATGCCTCAAAGCCGAAAGAGGCGTCTTCCACGGAAGAGAACTGGACGAGCGTCGATGATCCATCTGTCGGCGCTTACGAGGCCTCAAAGACGCTCGCAGAAAAGGCGGCGTGGGACTTTGTCGCTGAGAACCCCGAGATAGCGTTGACGACAATCAATCCCGGAGGGGTCTTCGGCCCAAGCATGGATTCCAGATACGGGTCATCTCTTGAAATCGTTGAACAGCTGATGACCGGCAGGCTCCCTGCGGCACCGCCCATGCAACTCCCCCTCGTCGACATTCGAGATGTGGCCATGATGCATGTCGCAGCCATCGAGATCGAAGAAACCAAGGGCGAACGCTTCGCCGCCGCCACCAACACGCTTGCCTTTGTCGAGTTGGGCCGGATCCTGAAAAAGTGGGATTCAAGCCTAAAGGCTCCGACGCGGGAGATGCCAAGCTGGCTCGTTCGTATTCTGGGCCGCTTCATGCCCGACCTGAAGCCAATATTGGCGAGTTTGGGCCGGAACCTGGCAGTCTCGGGGAGCAAGGCAGAGCGCGTTTTCGGCTTTAAGTTCATCCCCGCCGAAGACGCTATAATCGCCTCGGCGGAGAGCATCAAAAAGTACAAAGCCTGACCTGCCGGGCACGACTGCCTCGCGGCTTATCTTTGGGCCGCCGCCGAAAAACAGGCCAGTGGCCGGTCTGTACCGCCACACCGCATCAGACCGGCATTGCGCGATATGAGTAGGGGTGATCCAGCGTCGCGCCGATCGCTGACGAACGCAGGTCGCGCTCAAACAGGCACTGTCGCGCAAACTGCCCCTAGCTTGTGTCGCGCCAGCGGCTGACGATGGGATAGCGGCGATCAAGCCAGAAGGCGCGGTGCGTCAGGCGCGCACCCGGCGCGGACTGGAAGCGCTTGTATTCGGAAATGTAGAGGAGATGCTCAACCTTCTTGACCGTCTCCCGCGCATAACCCGCCGCAACGCAATCGGCGACGGAGCGTTCGTCGTCCACCAGCATGGTCAGGATGCCATCCAGGACATCGTAGGGCGGCAGGCTATCTTCGTCCTTTTGATCCTCGCGGAGCTCAGCAGAGGGCGGTTTGTCGATGATTGTGACGGGGATCACGTCGCCCTCGGGCCCCTTCATCCATGGGCGGTGGTTTGCATTTCGCCAGCGGCACTGCTCAAAGACGCGGGTCTTATAGAGATCCTTGATCGGATTGTAGCCGCCGGACATGTCGCCGTAGATTGTGGCGTAACCCACTGCGACCTCGGATTTGTTGCCGGTTGTCAGCAACATCTCACCGAACTTGTTCGACATCGCCATCAGGAGTAGCCCACGCAAGCGCGACTGGATGTTTTCTTCTGTCACGTCCGCCTCGCGCCCATTGAAGATCGGCGCGAGCGTTTCGGAGACAGCGGCGCGCGGGCCGGAAATCGGGACAGTATCGTAGTGAACGCCGAGCCGTTCTGCGATATCGCGCGCATCCGACAGCGAGCCCTCAGACGTATATTCAGAGGGTAGCATCACGCAGCGCACATTCTCCGCGCCCAGCGCGTCAACGGCGATCGTGGCGACGATCGCGCTGTCGATCCCGCCCGAAAGACCCAGCAGGACCTTAGAAAACCCGGTCTTGCCGAGGTAGTCACGGAGCGTTTCCACCATCACGCGGTAGTCCTGCTCCCAAGCGTCGGGATGCGGGCTGCGCTCCGCCTCGGCGATAACCCAGCCCTCATTGGTTTGACTGAGCTCAAGCGTTGTCAGCGCCTCGTCAAAGACGGGCATGCGCGCGGCCAAAGAGGCACCTTTGTTCAGGGCGAAAGAGCCGCCGTCGAAACACTGGTCGTCCTGCGCTCCAACCATGTTGAGGTAGATGAGCGGCAGGCCCGTTTCCGTGACGCGCGCCACCATGTGGTTCACGCGAATGTCGAATTTGTCTCTGTGGTAGGGCGATCCATTGGGAACGATGAGCACCTCGGCTCCCGTCTCTGCGAGCGCTTCGGAGACTTCCGGATGCCAGGCATCCTCGCAGATCGGGGTGCCGATGCGCAGGCCGTTCACCTCGTAGGGGCCTTGCACCGGGCCGGGCGCGTAGAGGCGCACTTCGTCAAAGACACCATCATTGGGTCGCTCACGCTTGAGCACACGGTGAACAATCTCGCCACCCTCAAGGATGAAGTAGCCGTTGTAGAGAAGCCCATCTTCGCGCACTGGCCCACCGATCCCGATGACAGGCCCATCGGCGCAGTCGCGCGCGAGCTCCTTGATCTGCGTGAGTGCTGCCTCCGCAAACGCGGGCTTCATGACGAGATCCTGGGTCTGGTACCCGGTGATGAACATCTCGGGCAGGACCACCATGTCAGCGCCCGCCGCTTTTGCCTCGCTCCAGGCGCGTTTCGCGCGCGCGGCATTGCCAGAGAGGTCTCCCACCGTGGGGTTCAGTTGAGCCAGTGTCAGGCGAAAGGTCCGCATCGGATCGTCCATGCTGTTACGCTGTCGCGCATAGCGCGCCTCAAAAGCATGCGAAAGCCCGCCCGCCTCTGATCACAAACGCATATATGGGTGTTGTCTGTCTGAGCCACCTCATTTAGCGTTTCGTCGCACTTTGCCCGCAAGAGTCGCACACCCCGACACCGGGGCCAACGGCATCAAGATCGCGCGCTAACGGGCTCAATAGCGGGGTGGAAAGATGCAGTCTCCTTGGTTGATAGCTGGCATCGTGGCAGCGTCCTTAGCTGGTGCAGCGAGCGCCCAAAGCACGGCCGTTAAGCAGTATGACGATGGCGGCGTCTACGAGGGCGAATTCCGAAACGGCGTTCAGCATGGTCAGGGCACCTACCGGCTGCCGAGCGGCTACGAGTATACCGGCGAGTGGGTCGATGGCGAGATCCGCGGCCAAGGGACGGCCCGCTTCCCCAACGGCTCGGTCTATGTCGGCGCGTTTGAGAAGGGTAAGCCCAACGGCGAGGGCAAAATTACGCTCGCTGACGGCGGCACATACGAGGGCTCCTGGCTCGACGGAAAGATCTCCGGCGAGGGGATCGCGCTTTATGCCAACGGGGTGCGCTACGAGGGAAGCTTCCGCGAAGCGCTCCACCACGGCGCAGGCACGATGACGATGCCCGATGGCTACGTCTATACCGGCGATTGGGTGAACGGCGTCAAGGAAGGCACGGGCCGCATCACCTATCCCGACGGCGCCATCTATGAGGGCGACATGCTCCGCGGGGTACGCGACGGCGTGGGCAAGCTCACGATGACCGATGGCTTCATCTATGAAGGCCTTTGGGAAAACGGGGATATCAACGGGTCAGGCAAGCTCATCCAGCCCAATGGCGATGTTTATGAAGGCCAACTGACCGCTGGCCGTCGCGAAGGGCAAGGCAAGGTCACCTATGCCAATGGCGATGTCTATGAGGGCGCCTTTGCCAACGACTTGCGCCACGGGCAGGGCACTTTCCGTGGCACGGATCGCTATGTCTATGTCGGCTCCTGGGTGGATGGGCAGGTCTCCGGCGTGGGCGAAGTCACCTACCCCGATGGATCCGTCTACACCGGTGAATTCGCTCGTGACGTCGCCAATGGATTTGGCAAGATCACCTACCCGGACGGCTCCACTTACGAGGGCACTTGGATCGATGGCGTTATGGAAGGCCAAGGCATCGCGACCTTTGCAAACGGCGTCGTCTATGAGGGCGGGTTCAAGAACGCCAGAAACCACGGGCAAGGCGTGATGACCTATGCCGACGGCTACCGGTACGAGGGCGGCTGGCTCGATGGAAAGCGGTCTGGCGAAGGAACCGCCACCTACGCAGACGGCACCGTTTATGTGGGCGAGTTTCTCGATGGCAATCGAAGCGGCCAAGGCACGATGACCATGCCCGACGGCTTTGTATACCAAGGCCAGTGGGTTGCGGGGGAGATCGAGGGCCAAGGTGTTGCGACCTACGCCAATGGCGATGTCTATGAGGGTTTTTTCCGTCAGGGCCGCCGCCAGGGTGAGGGGACGATGCGCTACGCCAACGGTGCTCAGGCAACAGGAACTTGGGAAGAAGGCGCGCTCACTGATGCGCGCGTCGTCGTACCCGCCACTGACGAAGACGCCAACGACGGCTAGGTGCCCATCACCAAGGCACCTCTTCGTCTTTCCAATCATAGAAGCCGCCCGATTGACCGGGTTCTTTTGAAAGCAGCACGCTGATCAGATGCTCGGCTGACTGCGCGGGCTCAAGCTTGTCGCGTCCCTGATAGCCAGAGGTAAAGGACGTCGCCACCGTGCCCGGGTGGAGCGCAATGAGGCGCGCATCCTTGTGGGTGCGCCCCAGTTCCACAGCTGCGCCGTGCACGAGTTGGTTGAGCGCCGCCTTGGCCGCCCTGTACGAATACCAACCGCCGAGCTTGTTATCGCCAATGGAACCAACACGCGCGGAAAGCACCCCGCAAAAGCTCGCCCCCTCGCGGGGCAAGAGCCGCGGCAGATGTCGCACGACAAGCGCGGGCCCAATGGCATTGACGCGGTACTGATCAAGGAGGGCCTCTGCCGATAGCGCCCTCAGCGATTTCTCGGGCGGCGCGCCGTTTCCGTCGAGCTTGCCCGTGGCGATCATGACGACATCGAAGGGACCAATGCCGTCCAGCGCGGCGTCAACGCTCGCGGGGTTTGTGACGTCAAATCCATCGGTGCTCCGGGACAGCCCGGCAACGGTCAGACCGCGCGCCTCAAGCGCCTGGGCAAGAGCTGCGCCGATCCCGCCAGAGGCGCCGAGTACGAGTGCTGTTTTCATCGCCGGGGACCTAGGGCGCAGGCTTCACGATCAAGTCCGGCCTTGCCCCTGCCCCGCGCCGCGCCACCTCTTGGTTATGCGGTTTGTTCTTGCCCTCCTATTGATGGCTCCTCCCGCCTCCGCGCTGGAGCTCTTTCATCGCGACACGCTCAACGTGCTCGGCCCCTCGTCGTTGGAATTCGACCCACTTCTTTGCGGCGTCTGGATTGCAAATGAGGGGCGCGAGGTCGCCTTTATGGGGCCTTCCGGGGAGATCACCCGGCGATTTGACACCACACTCTTTCGCCAAGGCCATCACCGTCGACGGTGACGCCATCATCGTCTCGGACGGGACGGGCCGCTTTGAGCGCCTCTCCAAGGAGGGGGATGTCCTCGGCGAAAGCTACCGGATGCCCGGCGCCATCTGGGATGTCGAAGGGATCATCGCCCAACCCTCGGGCGGTCTCGTGCTGACCCAAGACGACGATGCACGGGTCTGGGCCATCGACGGCGCTGGGCAGGAGCTCTGGGCCATCGAGGGCTTTGGCATGTCCCCCCCGATGGTAGAGCCCCAGGGGATTGCCTACGACCGCAGGACGGGCGCGCTTTACGTTGTCGATGACCAAGAGGGCTCCAACAGCCTCTTCGAATTTGCTCCCGATGGCACGCTCCTCGCGACGGTCTCGCTAAGGGAATGGGGGCGTGATCCCGAGGGCATCGCGATCCAGGCTGACACTGGCACGATGTGGATCGGTTTCGACGATGGGGGAGCTCTCGCCACGTTCGATTACGTGCCCACACTGCGCGAAGATGCAGCCAGTGCCACGTCCGATGCCTGCCTGATGTTCTGAAAATCCCCCTTCACAAGGGGCCATGGCCATGTAATGTGCCGCGCATGATGATCGCGACGCATAGCGCCGCCCTTCTGGGCCTTCTCCTTAGCCGCTCCTGAGCGTGCCTTTCGGCGCGACCGCTCAGGAGGGACCAGCGCCGGCCAAGAGAAACCCAGCAAAAGACCAACACCATGAAAGCCATCAACCTAGCTGAAAAGCTTGCGCTCTTTGAGACCCATTGGGATCCAAAGGTCGTGGCGGGCTACAACGGAAACGACATTATGGTCGTGAAGTTCAAAGGCGAATTCCCCTTCCACAAGCACGACGACACGGACGACTTCTTTTTCGTGCTCGAGGGCGAAATGGAGATGGACCGTGAAGATGGCGATCCCGTCCGGGTGGGCGCAGGAGAACTCATCGTCGTTCCGGCGGGTGCTGTGCACCGTCCGAGAGCGCGCGAGGAAGTGAAGGTCTTGCTGATCGAGCCGAAAGGCGAAGCCAATACCGGAGACAGCGGGCTGCCGCCTGCGCCGAAGGATCACATCTAGGACGACCACCATGACCGACCGAGTAGTCATTTTCGACACAACCCTGCGCGACGGCGAGCAATCGCCGGGCGCCACGATGACCCACGACGAAAAGCTCGAGATTGCCGAAATGCTCGACGAGATGGGCGTCGATATCATCGAAGCGGGCTTTCCCATCGCCTCTGAGGGGGATTTCGCTGCCGTCTCTGAGATCGCCGAGCGCAGCAAGCAGGCCACGATCTGCGGTCTCGCGCGCGCGAGCTTCAAGGACATCG
>JBCBME010000018.1:0-16797 GCA_039822945.1 Pseudomonadota bacterium | reverse complement strand
ATCGCTCCGACATCCGGGGCCGTGTGGCTCGTCTCGACGGGCTGCTTGATGATGTGCTGTCCCAGCACAAGTACCCACCCCTCATTGAAAGTCTGGTGGCGGAGATGGCGTTGCTGACCGCGATGATCGGCCAGACGATGAAGCTCCGCTGGAAGCTCTCTTTGCAGGTGCGAGGAGATGGGCCCGTGCGCATCATCGCCACCGATTATTACGCGCCCGCCAAAGAGGGGCAGCCTGCGCGCATTCGGGCATGGGCGAGCTTTGATGAAGAGCGTCTCGATCCGAACGCTCAGGCGTTTGCGCAGATCGGCAAAGGCTACTTTGCGATTCTCATCGACCAGGGTGAGGGCATGACCCCCTATCAGGGCATCACGCCCATCGCGGGCGGATCGCTGACGGCCTGCGCACAAACGTACTTTGCCCAGTCCGAGCAGCTGCCAACGCGCTTTGAGCTGGCCTATGGGCGTTCCTCTGCGCCAGGTGCGGACGAAAGCTGGCGTGCAGGCGGCGTAATGCTCCAGCACATGCCCAAAGCCTCTCCGTTCTTGGCAGGCGGCGGTGGCACGGGCGATGCCGGGCTGCTCACGGCAGACGACATCCTTGAAGGCGACGACCATGAGAATTGGAACCGTGCCAACATCCTGCTCGACACCGTCGAAGAGCTCGAGCTCGTGGGCCCAATTGTCCAGCCGAGCGAGCTCCTGACGCGCCTCTTTCATGAGGAGGAGCCCCGGGTCTTTGATGCGCAGGCGGTAGAATTCGGCTGCTCGTGTTCAGAGGACAAGGTGCGTCAGAGCCTGTCGATCTATTCGGCCAAGGACATCGCCACCATGACCCGTGACGATGGCACCGTCACCGCAGATTGTCAGTTCTGCGGGGCCCATTACAGCTTTGACCCCGCCACGCTCGGGTTCGAGGCCGAGGCATCGAGTGACTGACGGTGTGACAGGCCCAAGACTAGACGACGTGCGCGCTGCATTGGCCCGCCCTGCAGCGCGCTCGTCGGATTTTGATCTCAACAGCGTGACGCTCCCGGAAGGGCGCAAGCTGCGATCTGCCGCCGTGCTTGTCCTTTTGACCGATGCGCCCGACGGGCTGAGCGTCGTTCTTACCAAACGCTCATCCCAGCTCAAGCATCACCCAGGCCAGATCGCCTTTCCCGGCGGTAAACATGAAGAGACAGACGCCGATTCCTGGGCCTGTGCGCTGCGCGAGGCGCAGGAGGAGATCGGGCTCGATCCCTCGGGTGTCACCCATCTGGGCGCGCTTCCCCACCATGAGACAGTCACCAGCTTTTCGATTTGTCCGCAGGTGGGCTATCTCGAGGGGCAGCAGGACTTCCTCCCTGCTGACGGTGAGGTGGCGGAGATCTTTCACGTGCCGCTCGCGCACCTGATCAATCCCGACAACTTCATCATCGAAGGGCGGATGTGGCAGGGCGCAATCCGTCACTATTACGCCGTACCTTACGGCCCGTTCTACATCTGGGGGGCCACCGCGCGGATGCTGCGCGGCCTCGCGGAGAGGTTTCACGGGTGACGGTCCTCTCCGCAGCATGGCTCGAGGACGGGGCCGCGCAAGAGGTCTGCGAGATGCTGGAGACGGGCGGGCATCAGGCATGGTTCGTAGGGGGCTGCGTCCGCAATGCCCTCCTGGACGCGCCGGTGACGGATCTTGATATCTCAACGGACGCACACCCGGAGCGTGTCATCGCCCTCGCTGAGGCGGCAGGGCTGAAGGCCGTTCCAACTGGCATCGACCACGGCACCATCACGGTAGTCCATGACGACCAGCCCTTTGAGATCACCACGTTTCGGCGCGACGTGGAGACCGATGGCAGGCGGGCGGTTGTGGCCTTTGCAGAGACGATAGAGGAAGACGCCCAGCGCCGGGATTTTACCATCAACGCGCTTTACGCCGACCGCCATGGCGCGCTGCGTGATCCGGTGGGCGGGCTCGCGGATCTGCCTGATCGTCGTTTCCGCTTTATCGGCTTGGCCGAAGACCGCATCCGGGAGGACTACCTCCGCATTCTGCGTTTTTTCCGGTTCTTTGCGTGGTACGGGTGGGAGCTCGATGCCGAAGGGCTCGCCGCCTGCGCGGCCCATGGTGACGGTCTCGCAAGCCTTTCAGCCGAGCGCGTAACCAGCGAGGTGTTGAAGCTTTTGTCCGCTGAAGACCCGGCGCCAGCCGTGGCCGCCATGGAACATGCCGGGATCCTCCATCGCACTTTGCCCGGGGCCAGTACAAAGGTGCTCGGCCCGTTCCTGCATTTCGATCCGGTTTCGGAGCTTGATCCGATGGCGCGGCTCGCCGCGTTGGGCGGCGACGTGGTTGCCCTGCGCCTCAGCAAAGCAGAAGCGCGTCTTCACGCTACCTATCGCTCGATTATGGAGGGCTCTGATACGCCCGGTGCGCTCGGGTTCCATCACGGGGCGCCGGTGGCGCATCGCGGGCTCGCGCTGCGGGCCGCCGCGCTCGAGACCCCTTTGATGGATACGGATATCGCGTCCGCGTCACGGGGTGCAGCAGCGGTCTTCCCAGTCAGGGCCGCAGACCTGCCCGTCCGCCTGCAAGGCCCCGAGATCGGAGCCACGCTCAAGGCGCTGGAAAAGGTGTGGATCGCCTCTGATTTCAGCCTTTCGAAGGAAGGGCTGCTCGCCCGCCTATGATTGCACCACTCTACATCTTTGTCTTTGCCGGCCTCTTTTCACCTGGGCCGAACGTCATCCTACTCACGGCTTCCGGGGCACGGTTCGGGTTTCGCCCCTCTCTTCCCCATGTTTTTGGCGTGGCCGTCGGCGTGGGCATTACTGCGGGCCTCACGGGCTTCGGGATCGGTGCTCTCCTTTCGGCTCTGCCGGAGCTCAAATTGGCGCTGCAGATCCTTGCATCAGCGTGGATCCTCTACATGGCGTGGAAGCTTTGGACGGCGCAGGCCAAGGCGGGCGGTGACACGCGCGAGCGCCCGTTCACCTTCCTGGAAGCCGTGCTTTTTCAATGGGTCAATCCCAAGGTCTGGGCCATCGCTTTGGCGGCCACCGCCTACACCGAGGGGGCGAGCCCGCTCCTTTCGGCCTGGCTCCTCGGGACAGCGTTTGCGGGTATCAATCTCGGCGTGTGCCTGTTCTGGAGTTTCGCCGGATCGCTCCTCACCTACCTTTTGCGCACGCCGCTTGCTTTCACCATTTTCATGCGGGGCATGGCTGTTCTTTTGGCGATTTCGGCGGGCTTGGTTTTCCTGTGACATTTCGAGGCATATGTTAGGAGAGACTTGATGAGGCCTCCCCCGTGTTTCGGTTTTTCGAACAGCTCAACGATCCCTATGCGGAGTACCGTGCGGAGGATCGACCACCAACGCGCCTCTGGCCGTTCCTTTGGAGCTATCTGAGCGGTTTCAAGCGGATCTTTGCGGCGTCTGCCGTGCTGGCGATGGTCGTTGCATCGATCGAGCTTTGGCTGATTTACTATATGGGCCGGCTCATTGACGATCTTGTGTCGGCGGGTGCGGGCAGCTTTTGGAGCTTGCACGGGTTTGAATTGGCGCTCGTCACCGCGTTCGTCCTCGTCGTGAGGCCGTTGGTGCAGACGCTGCAGGTGCTCGTGCTCAACAACGCTGTCATGCCAAATGTGGGCACCACGGTACGCTGGCGGGCACATCGGCATGTGCTGCGGCAATCGGTGGGCTGGTTTGAGGATGACTTCGCCGGACGTATCGCCAACCGCATCATGCAAACACCCCCTGCTGTGGGGGAAGCGACGTTCCAGATCTTCGACGCGATTGCCTACTCGGTCGCGTATTTTGTCGGTGCCATCGTGCTCATGTCCTCCACCGATCCGCGGCTCATGCTGCCGCTTCTTGCGTGGCTGATCCTGTACGGGTGGCTCGTGAAGTGGACAGTGTCGCGTGTCGGCCCGGCCTCAAAGGCCGCCTCTGACGCGCGAAGCGCGGTAACGGGGCGCGTCGTCGACAGCTACACCAACATCCACTCGGTCAAGCTTTTCGCGCATCACGAGAAAGAGGAGCTGTTCGCCAAGGATGCCATCGAAGAAGCGCGTCGTACCTTCCAGGTAGAGATGCGGATCTTCACCATCATGGATGGGACGCTGACCTTTCTCAACGGGCTCCTGATCGTCTCGGTGGTGGGCTGGGCGCTTTATCTCTGGACGGGTGGCAGCGCGACGGTGGGTGTGATTGCGGCGGCGTCTGCGCTCGTGCTGCGGCTCAACGCCATGACGGGCTGGATCATGTGGGCGCTCACCTCGTTCTTTCAGAATCTGGGCGTCGTGCAGGAGGGGATGGAGACGATCGCGCAACCAATCCGCCTCCTTGATGCGCCCGATGCCAAGGAGCTCGCGCTCAGTGAGGGCAAGATCGAGCTAAAGGGACTGACCCACCATTACGGACGCGGAAAGGGCGGGCTCGAAAGCATCGACCTCTTGGTCGCGCCGGGCCAAAAGGTGGGGGTCGTGGGCCGCTCCGGCGCCGGAAAATCGACCCTCGTAAAGCTGCTTTTGCGCTTTTACGACGCTGAAAGCGGGAGCATCCTCATCGACGGGCAGGACATCCGGGGCGTGACGCAGGCGAGCCTGCGCCGACAGATCGGAATGGTTCAGCAGGACAGCTCGCTCCTTCATCGTTCGGTGCGGGACAACATCTTGTACGGCGATCCTTCCGCCTCCGAGAAAGATATGCAGCGCGCGGCAAGCCAGGCGGCGGCGGATGATTTCATCGACGATCTCGAGGATCCCAACGGGCGGCGCGGCTTTGACGCCCATGTGGGCGAGCGCGGCGTGAAGCTTTCGGGCGGGCAGCGCCAACGCATCGCGCTGGCTCGGGTCATCCTCAAGAACGCACCGATCCTCGTGCTGGACGAGGCAACCTCGGCCCTCGACAGCGAGGTGGAGGCCGCCATCCAAGAGACGCTCACCGGCATGATGGAAGGCAAGACCGTCATCGCCATCGCCCACCGCCTCTCCACCATTGCGCAGATGGACAGGATCATCGTCCTCGATGACGGTCGCATCGTTGAAGACGGCACCCATGGCGAGCTTCTGTCCCAAGGCGGCCTATATGCTGGCTTCTGGGCGCGCCAATCGGGCGGGTTCATCCTGACCGACGACGATGCCGAGGTGGCTGCCGAATGACTGAAACTTACGAGAGATTTGCGCGCTGGCTGAGTGACCGCATCGCACCCTTCGAGCCTGCCGAGGGCCCGCCTCCGCGCACTCTGATGGCGTTTCTCAGATGGTGTCTGAAGGGATCGTGGCCGATGTTCTGGCTCGCGTTCCTCGTCTCCGCCGCGGCAGGCACCTCCGAGGTGATTTCCGCCGTGATCCTTGGCGCGGTGGTGGATTCCACCGATGGCAGCCCCGAGAGCTGGTTTGACACCAACACGCTCCTGCTCATCGGGTTTCTGGGCTTTTTCCTGATCATCCGGCCCATCGCGTTTGGCGCGTCGGCGGCGCTCAACTCGATCATGCTGGCGCCCAACGTCAACACGATGGTGCAATCGCGCCTCCACCGCTGGGTGCTGGGCCACTCGACGCAGTTCTTCGACGACGATTTCGCGGGCCGTATCGCGCAAAAGCAGATGCAGACGGGCCGCGCCGTCACCGACGTGCTTCAGGAACTGGTGAGCGTTGTGGCTTTCGCGGCAGCCTCCGTCGTCGGCTCGATCCTGCTTTTGCTGACGATCGATTGGGTGGTGGCGCTCATCGTGGTCGTCTGGTTCGCCGGATACCTTCAGCTCATCGCCTGGTTCATGCCGCGGATCCGCGTCCGCTCCAAGGATCGCGCGGCCAAGCGTGCCAATCTGAGCGGGCAGATCGTCGACACGGTGGGCAACATCAAAACGGTCAAACTCTTCGCCAATTCCCAGCATGAGGACGAGGCCGCGCTCGACGCCATGGGCACCTACCGGGTCAGCGCCATCGAGTTTGGCAAGATTAGTGCCACCTTCCGGTTTGCGCTGATGTGCGTGGCGGGCCTGATGCCCGTCGTCCTCATCAGCTACGCCATTGTTCTATGGACGAATGGCGCGGCCACTGCCGGTGATATCGCCGCTGCTGGCGTAATCTCCATCCGGCTCAGCCAGATGACGGGCTGGGTGAGCTTCGCGCTCATGGGTCTTTACGCCAATCTGGGTGAGATCGAGGATGGGATCAAAACCCTGACACCCCCGCACAAGGTGACGGATGCGGCGGACGCGGCGGAATTTGCGCCGGGTGCGGGCGCGATTGCATTTGAGGATCTCTCCTACACGTACGAGGGCGGGCCCGGCGGCGTCCGCAGCCTGTCGCTGTCCATTGCGCCGCGGGAAAAGATCGGGGTCGTCGGGGCATCGGGCGCGGGCAAGTCGACGCTCGTGGCCATGCTGCTCAGGCTCTATGACACCGAAAAGGGCCGCGTTCTCGTCGATGGGCAGGATGTGAGCCGCGTGACGCAAGAGAGCCTGCGCCGTCACATCGCCATGGTCACGCAGGACACGGCCATGTTCAATCGCTCGGCCCGCGACAACATCCTTTATGGCAGGCCAGACGCGACCGAAGATGACCTCATCGCCGCCTCGCAGAAGGCAAGCGCGCATGACTTCATCACCGAGCTCGAGGATGGCAACGGCCGCAAGGGTTATGAGGCGCATCTAGGTGAGCGTGGGGTGAAGCTTTCAGGCGGGCAACGTCAACGCATCGCCCTTGCCCGGGCGATCCTGAAAGACGCGCCGATCCTTGTCCTCGATGAGGCGACATCGGCCCTCGATAGCGAGGTGGAGGCCGAGATTCAGGAGGCGCTCTCCCGCGTCATGGAGGGCAAGACCGTGCTCGCCATCGCGCACCGCCTCTCGACGCTCGCCAACATGGACCGGATCATCGTCATGGATCAGGGGCAGATCGTGGAGGAGGGCACCCATGCGGAGCTCCTCGCGCAAAATGGCCTCTACGCCCGCTACTGGAACAGGCAATCTGGCGGATTTTTGGGATATAGCGAGGCCGCCGAGTGAGCGTCTCCTTGACGGCTGGCCTGTCCGGCCGCATCTGAGCGGCACGACGACAAGGCAGGCCCATGCAGAACGCCCTTCAATCTTGGCTCGAACGGCCGCTGGTGATGAATGTCATCATGGGCGTGATCATCTTTAACGCCATCATCCTGGGTCTCGAGACGTCAAAGCCAATCATGGAAGCTGTCGGCCCGTTGATCCTCGCGCTCGACCGGATCTGCCTCGGCATCTTTGTTGCGGAGCTTGTGGCAAAGCTCGTGGCCTATCGCGGAAAGTTCTTCCGCTCCGGCTGGAACATCTTTGACTTCGTGATTGTGGCGATCGCCCTTGTGCCTTCGAGCGGGGGCCTGAGCGTCTTGCGTGCGTTGCGGATCCTGCGTGTGCTGCGCCTCATCTCTGTCGCTCCTCAGCTGAGACGTGTGGTGGAGGGATTTGTGAGCGCGCTGCCCGGCATGGGCTCCGTTTTCCTCTTGATGGGAATGATGTTTTACATCGGCGCCGTCATGGCCACGAAGCTGTTCGGAGCGGGCTGCCCGGCCTGCGCGCCCGATCAGGCCCTGCTTTTTGACGAATGGTTCGGCACGCTTGGCCGCTCGCTCTACACGCTCTTTCAGGTCATGACGCTTGAAAGCTGGTCGATGGGGATCGTGCGGCCGGTGCTCGAGGTTTATCCCTACGCCTGGGCGTTCTTTGTGCCCTTTATCATGGTGACGACATTCGCGGTCGTGAACCTGCTCGTCGGTCTCATCGTGAACTCCATGCAAGATGCTCATTCCGCCGAAGCCAACGAGGCCACGGACACGTACAGGGATGAAGTTCTCAGCCGACTGAAGGAAATCGAGAAAAAGCTCGCTGAGAAGTAACGGCTTCTTGTAGCTTTGCCCCCTTATTTCGCGGTAGTTTCCCGCAAAACAAAGAGTGCAGGCAATGCGAGCAATTACGGCGATCCTCCTGTTGGGCGCGGCCCTGGTGCTGACGGGCTGTGCATCCAAATTTCGAACGTATAACGGGCCTGAGGTCACCCACCTCGTGGCATTTAAAAGCGCGCGAAAGCTCGTGCTGCTCCACAATGATCAGATCCTGCGCGAGTTCGAATTCGAGCTCGGATTTGCGCCCACGGGTGACAAGACGATCTACGGCGACGGGAAGACCCCGGAGGGGCTCTACTTCATCGACCGCAAGAACCCGAACTCCGCCTTTCACCTGTCGCTGGGGATTTCCTACCCCAACGAGGCTGATCGGGCCGAGGCTGCCGCGCTGGGCAAATCACCGGGGGGTGACATCTTTATCCACGGCACGCCGCGGAAGTATCGCGGACAGGACGATTGGACATGGGGATGCCTCGCCGTGACAGACCGCGAAATGGAAGATCTCTTCGCGATGGTGGCCGTGGGCACACCCATCACGATCACGCCTTAGGCGACGTCGAGGCTCGCTGCCGGGGAGCCGAGCACAAGCGTCCACCAGATTTTGCCGTTGTCCTCCTGGACGCCGAAAAAGCCCATGTCGCGCGCCCGCGGATCTAGAAGGATACCGCGCGTATCGCCCTGCTGCATCCAGGCGGCCAGGGTCTCAAGCTCCGTTTCGAAGGTCTCGGAAATCGTCTCTCCGATGAGGCTGCCGGAGTAGCCAACGCGCTGCACACGATCGATGGGAGAAGAGCCGTCAGACCCGAAGTGCCAGGGCCGGTTCTGGCGCAACATGTCGCGCGAATGGGTCTCTGCCGCGGCGTTGAGCTCCGCGCTCAGTGCGAGGTTCGCGCGGCCCTGTGCCCCGCGCAAAGCATTGAGACCGTCAAGCATCCGAAACTGGATGTCACCCATCTGCCCGGGACGGATCCGATAGAGACGCCGTAGTGGGTTGCCATCCTGATCGACCGGCACCGGTCCACCTCCGCAAGCCGCAAGAAGAGCGGGAAGCCCAAGGGCAAAAACGCGGCGGTTCAACATACGAGAATTCCGTTTGGTCCTGACTTTGGACGTCTTACTCGGCGAAGTGTTGCTCAGCCAAGCCGCTTTCGCCCAACTCGGCGCGTTAACGCCTGTTTGATTTGCGAGTGCGGCCCCCGCACCATAAAACTGCGGCCATCAATCACGGAGGCAGTGATGACAGACAAAAAATATGCACGGCGCGGGTTTATCGCCGGGACGGGTGCACTCTTGGCGGCGCCGGCTCTGGCCCAGAACGCCAACGATACAGTGGAATTCGAGCGCGACATCGACGCGCGGGTCAAGCGCAACATCTCGAGCTTTCGCACGCTCGATTGGCGCCCCTACTTCAGCGACACGCGCAACGGGGCGATCCTCGTCGATATCGACAGCCGCGCGCTGCACTACTGGTCGGAAGACCAATCCATCTACAAGCTCTACCCGACATCGGTCCCGCTCAGCGAGGATCTGACGCGTCGGGGCCGCACCAGCGTGATCCGCAAGGTCGAGGGCCCGTCGTGGCGCCCCACGCCCTCCATGCTCGAGCGCAATCCGGATTGGCCTGAATTCATCGGGCCGGGGCCGGATAACCCCATGGGAACACACGCTCTTTACCTGAGCTGGACATATTACCGGATCCACGGAACGCACGATACGCGCAAGATCGGGCGTCGGTCGTCGAACGGATGCATTGGGCTCTACAACGAGCACATCGCCGAGCTTTTCGAATTGGCGAACAATGGCGCCCAAGTGTTGCTAATTTGACGACATCGCGGCGATCCGCTTATCCGCCAAGACATCAGGGTTTTCAAAGCCGGGCTTTTGCTGTTTTACCAAAAATCACGAGGTAAGTCTTATGCGTGCCCGCGTCTTTTACCCTGCGTCGGAGCACGATCACTGGAGGAAAGTATGAAAAAACTCGTTCTCGCCGCTGCTCTGACCGGCTTTGCGTCCTTCGCATCCGCGGGCACACTTGAAGCGCCGATCATTGAGCCCGAGCTCGTGATCGAAACGGTTGAAGAGTCGTCCGGCTCGTCTTCCGGTCTGATCATTCCGCTGATCCTGATCGCGCTGATCGCAGCTGCTGCGGCCTAAGCCGAAAGCACAGATTAAAAGAGGGCGGTGCCGCTGGTGCCGCCCTTTTTTGTTGAGCGACGTGAGGAAACGATTTGGATTTATAGGGCGTTTGCCCTTTAATGCAGCGGACACGCGTGTGTTTTACAGGGTTTCGCATTCCGCTGCCCGCCCTCACTTGGAGATACTAATGAAGAAACTCGTCCTTGCTGCTGCCCTCACCGGCTTTGCTTCCTTCGCTTCCGCAGGTTCGCTGGAAGCTCCCGTGATCGAGCCTGAGCTCGTGATCGAAACGGTGGAAGAGTCGGGTTCGTCCTCGGGTCTGATCATCCCGCTGATCCTGATCGCGCTGATCGCGGCAGCTGCGGCCTAATCTAAGACACGCGTTTAGATGACGCTTTGGGCTGCGCTCTTGCGCAGCCCTTTTTCTTTGCGCATGTGTCTTGCGCGGGCGTCAGGCCCAGCCGCGCAGGTTCTCGTGGATGATCTTGCTCAGCGCGTCGATATGCGCGTCATCGTCATTGAGGCAGGGGATGTAGGTAAACTCCTCTCCGCCAGCCTCTTCGAAGCTCTCCTTGATCTCTTCGTTGATCTCTTCGAGCGTCTCGATGCAGTCGGCCGAGAAGGCAGGCGCGCAGACGGCGATCCGTTTCTTTCCCTGCTCGGCAAGGCGCGCCACCTCTTCCACGGTGTAGGGCTTTAGCCACTCCTCCGGGCCAAAGCGGCTCTGGAATGTGGTGATGATCTCCGTGTTCTCCCAGCCGAGACGCTCCTTGAGAAGGCGCGTCGTCTTCGCGCACTGGCAGTGATAGGGATCGCCTTCGAGCAGGTACCGCTTGGGCACCCCGTGATAGGAACACACAAGGATGTCGGGCCGCGTTTCGAGCTCCGCGTAGGAGCGCTCAATCGATTGGGCCAGCGCGTCGATGTAGTCTGCGTCCGCGAAGTAGGGCTCCACGACGCGCACGGGCGGCTGCCATTTCTCCTGCATGAGGATGCGAAAGAACTGATCGCAAGCGGTGGCCGACGTCGCGCCCGCATAATGCGGGTAAAGCGGGAAGAATACGATCTTGCGGCAGCCCGCCTCGATCATTTCCCGCACCTTCAACTTGGTGGATGGGTTCCCGTAGCGCATGCAGAAATCGACGTGCACGCGCTCTCCGTACTCAGCCTCCATCCGCGCCTTGATGGCGGCGGTCTGGGCCTTGGTGATGGTCATGAGGGGGCTTTCGCCCTCGTCCTCGTTCCAGATGCTCTTATAGGCCTCGCCTGAGGAAAACGGGCGTTTGGTCAGGATCACAAGCTGCAGCAACGGCTGCCAGATCCAGGGGCTGTAGTCGATCACCCGGCGGTCAGAGAGGAACTCGTTCAGGTACCGGCGCATCGACCAGTAGTCGTAATTGTCGGGCGTGCCGAGATTGGCGAGCAAAACGCCGACCTTGCCTTGCTTCACCTCCGGATGGTCGTCCGGAGCGTGGTGGAGCTTGGACACCGGAGCGTCCTGCGGTTTCGCGTCAAACATCAAAGTGGCCCAGCTTTCTTGCGCATCAGGTTGAAATAAGGAGTTGCGAGCCCTCGTCAATCCGATGACCCCGGAGTTGGGGGCGTGGTTTGTCGCAGGCTGGCTCCGCCCGCGTTTGGCAACGATTTGTTAACCATGTCCTTTCATCCTCTCCGCAGGGCTTCGGAAAGGGCTTCAATGCTGCGCGCGCTCAAGCTCATTTACCCGTCGCAATGCGTGGGATGCGGCGATCTCGTGGAGAGCGATCACGGCCTTTGCGGGCCGTGCTGGCGCGATACGCCCTTTATCACGGATGGCATCTGCGACGCTTGTGGCGTGCCCCTTTTGGGTGGCGAGCCGGGCGAGCTTGCGCTGTGCGATGACTGCCTCACCCATAAACGCCCTTGGTCGCGCGGGCGCTCGACGTTGGTCTATGAGGGACGCGCGCGGGCCATGGTGCTCGGGCTCAAGCGCGGCAGCCGTGAGGACCTCGTTGCACCGGCTGGCCCGTGGATGGCCCATGCGGGGCGGGATCTGATCGAGGATGACACGCTCATCGTTCCCGTGCCCCTACATTGGACACGGCTCATATCCCGCCGGTTCAATCAGGCCGCGCTTCTGGCGGGGTCGGTGGCACGGGCCACGGGCCGAGAGGCGGACATGACCGCCCTCACGCGCATCATGCGGACGCCGCAGCTCAAGGACGCCACCCATGACATGCGCTTCAAAGTTCTGAAGGACGCGATCCGTCCGAATGCGGCGCGTCACAAGATGCGGGACCGCGCTGTCCTTCTGATCGATGATGTCATGACCTCCGGGGCGACGCTTTCTGCGGCAACTCACGCAGCCTACCAGGGTGGGGCGCGGCGGGTGGACGTGCTTACTCTGGCGCGGGCAGCGCGTGACGCCTAAATGTCGGTAAACCTCAAAGGACCGACCGCCATGCAACCCGTTGAAATCTACACCACGCAAATCTGCGGCTTTTGCCACGCCGCGAAGCGTCTATTGAGTCAAAAAGGCGTCTCCTTCACAGAGATCGACGTGGGCCGCGACCCCTCCAAGCGTGCAGAAATGACGCAGCGCGCCAATGGAGGCCGCACCGTCCCGCAGATCTTCGTGGGCAAGACCCATGTCGGCGGCTGCGACGATCTTTATGATCTGGAGCGGCGCGGGAAGCTCGACGGGCTCCTTCAGGGCTGATGCGGGTCGCGATCCTGCAGATGACGTCGGGCGATGATCCGGCGGCGAACCTCGCAACCCTGCTCAAGGCCGTCACCGAGGCCAAGGCAGGCGGCGCCGACATGCTGCTCACACCAGAGGTTTCGAATTGCTTGTCGAGCTCGCGCCGTCACCAGATGGATGTGCTGCGGCACGAAAGCGAGGATCCGACCCTTGCCGCCCTCAGAGAGGCCGCCGGTCAGGCGGGGCTCTGGATGCTCATAGGCTCGCTCGCGCTCAAGACCGACGATGCCGATGGCCGCTTTGCAAACCGATCGTTCATGATCGACGCAAGCGGTGAGATCGTGGCGCGCTATGACAAGATCCACATGTTCGACGTCGATCTCTCTGAGACCGAGAGCTACCGGGAATCTGATGGCTATCGCCCGGGCCAATCGGCCGTGGTGGCTCAGACGCCTTGGGGCGGTGTCGGGCTCTCGATCTGCTACGACGTCCGCTTTCCGCATCTCTACCGGGCCCTTGCGCAGAACGGCGCGCAGATCCTGACGGTGCCTGCGGCTTTTGCCGTGCCCACGGGCGAGGCGCATTGGCATACGCTCCTGCGGGCACGGGCCATCGAGACGGGCTGCTTTGTGATCGCTCCGGCGCAAGTTGGTCAGCATGGCGGTGGCACGGGCGCATTGCGCAACACCTATGGCCACGCCTTGGCGGTCAGCCCCTGGGGGGAGGTTCTGTCCGATGCAGGCACGGTTCCGGGCCTTTCTTTCGTGGAGCTTGATCTGGATGATGTGGCCAAGGCGCGGCGACGCGTGCCGTCATTGTCCCATGACAGGCCATACGAGGGGCCGTAACCTGCCTTCATGGACGGACCGAACGACCCCCTTCCCGTAGCAGTGTTTTCCGAGATCCTCGTGATCGAGCAGATGGTGCGCAACCGTGTCTCGAAGGCGCTGCCAAAGGGCATGGAGCTCAGCCATTTCAGCGTGCTCAACCACCTTGCGCGCCTCACGGGGGAGCGGAGCCCGGCCCAACTGGCCAAGGCATTTCACGTCACACGCGGCGCGATGTCGAACACGCTCGCGCGGCTCGAATGGGCGGGCTGCATCCATATCCGGCCCGATTGGGAGGACGCGCGGCGCAAGATGGTTTCCATCAGCCCCACAGGCCGCTCGGCGCGTGATGCGGCGATGTCAGCCATCGATCCGATCATTACAGAGGCGGTGCGCGCTGCTGGGTCTGAGGATGTCCGCAAGCTGCTGCCGGTCTTGCGGGAAATGCGGCGGGGTCTCGTGGACCCCTAGCACGCGCTATCCCTTCCGGGCGGCGGTGATGTAATTCACCGACAGGTCGGTCGGCGACAAAGACCAGCTCCAGCGCAGTGGATCAAAGACCATGCCCGTGCGGTCGAGCGGTTCGAGCCCGGCCCCTTCGAGAAGCTCGAAGAGCTCGTCGGGGGTGACGAATTTCTGCCACTCATGGGTGCCCTTCGGCAGCCAGCGCATGATGTGCTCGGCCCCGATGATGGCGAGCGCATAGCTCTTTGGGCTGCGATTGAGCGTGGAGCAGAGATGAAATCCGCCGGGCTTCAAAAGCGCGGCCGCAGCCCCGAGAAACGCTTGGGGATCGGCGACATGTTCGATAACTTCGAGCGTCATGACGACGTCAAATTGCTCGCCCGCCTCTGCCAATGCTTCGGCGGTGGTGGCGCGGTAGTCGATCTCGAGCCCGGATTGCTCCGCATGGAGCGCGGCCACCGGGATGTTCCCGGCAGCAGCATCGATCCCCACCACGTCCGCGCCGAGCCGCGCCATGGGCTCGCAAAGGAGCCCGCCGCCGCAGCCGATATCGAGAAGGCGGATCCCCTCGAAGGGGCGTGCATCTCTCAGATCACGCCCGAACTCCGCCGCGATCTGGCCCGTGATGTAGTCGAGGCGGATGGGATTGAGCATGTGGAGCGGTTTGAACTTGCCGCCTTCGTCCCACCATTCAGCTGCCATCGCCTCGAACTTGGCGATTTCGCCCGGATCGACTGTGGTGACGTTGGCTTGCATTCCGTGCTCCGTTCAGGTCATTGAAACCAGCCCGGCGGTGATGCAACCGGACCCCTGGCGCGCTATATAGGACGGACATGGACAAAGAGGCAGGCCCCAAGCGCGCGGTGCAGTATCTTTACGCCCCGCGTGACCCGTTCGACCAGCGCATGCTCGAGGTCGGCGACGGGCACCGTGTCTATGTCGAGCAGTGCGGCAAGCCCGACGGTATCCCAGTGGTGGTGCTGCACGGTGGCCCGGGCGGCGGATGCAGCCCGGCAATGCGCCGTTACTTCGATCTCTCAAAGTATCGTGTGATCCTTTTTGACCAGCGCGGCTGTGGGCGGTCCCGCCCGCACGCAAGCGTCGAGGCGAACACGACATGGCACCTCGTAAGGGACATCGAGCTGATCCGCGAGACGTTAGGCATCAACCGATGGATCGTCTTTGGCGGCTCCTGGGGCGCGACGCTCTCGCTCATTTACGCGCAGACGCATCCGGCCCGGGCGGCCGCGCTTGTGCTGCGCGGGGTCTTCTTGATGACCCAGCCGGAGCTTGACTGGTTTTACGGCGGCGGCGCGGGGAAGTTCTGGCCCGATGTCTGGGCGAAGTTCACGAGCCTCATTCCCGCCGATGAGCAGGACGACCTGATCGAAGCCTATCACCGGCGGCTCTTTTCCGGCGATGTGATGCTCGAGACCCGCTACGCGCGCGCTTGGTCGGCCTGGGAGAACGCGCTGGCCTCCATGGCCTCTGACGGTGCAACGGGTGAAAGCCCTGCCGAATATGCCCGTGCCTTTGCGCGCCTAGAAAATCACTACTTCCGTGCGGGCGGGTTCCTGGCAGAGGATCAGCAGATCCTGAACCGCATGGATAAGATTCAGCACATCCCCGGCCACATCGTGCAGGGCCGCTACGATATGATCTGCCCGCCCGTCTCGGCCTGGACGCTTGCGAAGGCCTGGCCCAAGGCCAAGCTTCAGATGACCCCGCGCGCAGGCCATGCGCTCTCAGAGCCAGGGATTAGCGCTGCCCTTGTGCAAGTGATGGACAAATTTGCGGCATCCCCCGCAGAACTGCAATTATGAGACGTTCTTTCTCAATTTTTGACAATCTTGACGCTTTACAGGTGGCACTCAGCCGTTAACCTGCTCTCAATCGGGAGAGGCTGAGGATAAGAAAAAGACTTGGGGACTGTAGGACGCATCATCCTGCAGCGTCTGGCACTGGGAGTGCTCACGCTGCTCGTCGTATCCATCGTCATCTTTGTGTCGGTGAACGCACTTCCGGGGGACTTTGCGCAGGCCATTCTTGGCCAGGGCGCGACGCCAGAGGCTGTGGAGGCCTTCCGCGAGGACCTCGGGCTCAATCGACCGTATCTTGAGCGGTATTTCACGTGGCTGGCCGATGCCATTCGCCTCGATTTCGGGACGGCCTTCAGTCAGGCGCAGTTCGCGGAGTTCGCGGGCGGCGCGGCAGGCACAGGCCTTGGCACCGTGGCAGAGATGCTCGGCCCGCGTTTTGGCAACACCATGTTTCTGGCGGGCGTGACGGCTGCCATCGCGGTTCCGCTTTCGATCACGATCGGGGTCTTGGCGGCGCTTTTCCGCAACTCGATCTTTGACCGCGTGGCCAACATCTCGACGCTCACCTCGATCTCTTCGCCGGAGTTCTTTCTGGCCTACATCCTCATCCTCATTCTCGCGGTGATGAACCCGCTATTGCCGTCGCTGTCGGTGGTGAATTCGGACATGGATTTTGGGGAGCGGCTCAATGCGACGCTCTTGCCCGCGCTGACGCTGACGCTCGTGGTGACCGCGCACATGATGCGCATGACGCGGGCGGCCATCATCAACCTGCTGGCTTCACCTTATATCGAGATGGCGCGGCTCAAGGGCATCAGCCCGATGCGTGTCATTGTGCGCCACGCGCTGCCTAACGCGCTTGCGCCCATCATCAACGTTATCGCGCTAAACCTCGCCTACCTCATCACAGGTGTCGTCGTGGTGGAGGTGGTCTTTGTCTATCCGGGGATCGGGCAGCTGTCGACAAAGAGCTGCCCGATCCCCGGATAGACAAAGACCACC
>JBCBME010000017.1:0-16952 GCA_039822945.1 Pseudomonadota bacterium | reverse complement strand
AAATGTCTGGACACCGTCCGACAGACGCTCCGCAGGTACAGGCACCTTGATGCGCCACAGACCCTCACCCTCTACGGTGACGGTCACGTCGGGGACCTGCGCCTCCAGATGGGTGACCGCGACCGAGGGCTTGAGCTTTGAGGCCAGCACGCCTTCCCATACGCCCTCGCGCATGCGCGCCTCGGTGAGTGTCTGAGTTTGGGTCATG
Organism: Pseudomonadota bacterium; assembly: GCA_039822945.1. Taxonomy (GTDB): domain Bacteria; phylum Pseudomonadota; class Alphaproteobacteria; order Rhodobacterales; family Rhodobacteraceae; genus Shimia_B. The sequence continues at coordinate 16,744 of JBCBME010000017.1, read as the reverse complement.
CCAGGGGCCTCACAGTTCGGCGCGCGGTGAACGCGAGAGGGTTACATCGCGCAGGATCACCTGATTCATTGCAGGGCCCTCAAAGATCAGATCGATCCACATCCGCTCCACCCGGCGCTCATTGATGTTGGAGTACGCAAGGTCGAACTCGACCCAGACGTCTTCCTGCGCAAGCGGAAGCTCGCGGACGATCTGCTCGGTGTTTGGCCCGTGGCGCAGATTAAGGCGGGCAAAGATCTCGATGGGCTTTTCGGTCTCGACGATCGTGTTCATGCGCAAGAGATGGCGCTTCTTGAGCCCCGTGATGGCGTCATCAGGCAGATCGAGCACGAGCGACAGGAACGAGCCGTCAAAGCGGAAGACATCGAGCCGCATTCCAAAGGGCGCAATGTCCTTTTCACGCGTATTGCGGATCTGGCGGAGCGTCAGCTCGCTTTCGCGGCAATCATGGAAGATCGCCGCACCCTTGCCGACCGCGGTCCGGTTTTCCATGGCCACGATACCGACCTTTGAGAGCGGCACGCGCCAAAGCGGCGGGCGCCAGGCCCAGTCCGCGCTGCGGGGCTTTTGGAATGCGTTTGATCCGATAGCTGGCAACGCCAGGCGCGTTTCGGCCTTGGCGATCACCTCGTTGAGATGGTGGCGCAGATCGCGCGCCTGCCGGGCGGAGGCGTGCAACTCATTGAGCGGCGCATTGCCCGCGCGATCAGCCTCACGGGACCAGCGCCGCAACGCGGTCTGTTGAAGGATGGATCTGATCACAGCTTTGCGTGCCCCATGCAATGCCCCACCGGTCCCGACATGACCGCCACAAAGACCACTGCGCGTTAACGGCGGCCTAAAAGGCGGTCAAAGAGCCCGCCGTCACTTTCGGTGCTTTGGGGCGCTTGATCAATGGCCACGTCTTCAATCAAGGCCGTCAGCGGGGGTGGGGTGGCCACATTTGCATCAAGAAGCGTCTGTGCTGCATCGCGGGCGAGCCGCCCGCCGGCGACACCGGTGAGCTCGCCGTCCTCCTTGCCGAAGATCGACAGGATCACAGCGCGGCCCGAGACGTCAAAGGCCGCCTTCCAGTGGCGTGCGCTCACACCCTCGGGGCCGCCTGCGCTCAGATCAACGACATTGGCGTAAAGGGCGCGTTGCGTGGTCTCGACAGAGACAAGCTCGATATCTTCGCTGCGGCCAGACCGCGCCAGAATGCCAGGCTCCGATTGGATCGCCTCCGACACGTCTCCGAGATCGCCGTGCCCACCGGGCAGGATCGTCACGAGAAGAAGAGACGCCTCCCGCGCGCCCACGCTTCCCGCAGCGCCAAGGTTGGAGCAATTGGCCATCACCACAGTGGCCGAACCCTCTTCCTGCCGGGTGCGCGCGAGATCGATGCATTTGCCAAAAGGCGCGCGGACGATCATGCCATCCGTCAGCCGCACTTCCTGAGTGGCGAGTTGACCTTCCTCGCCCTCAGGGTTGAGGGGCGCAAAGGAAAAGGCCGGCATCCCGTCGCAGCCCGCGAGGGCCGCCACGGTGATCATCAGAAAGCTGCCCCGACTAAAGGTCCGGGTACATGTGCTTTTCTTCTGCCCCGCCGGGATGCGTGACCGCGCCCCGATACGTCTCGCCCACCAATTGCGCATATTTCCACAATGCCCCCGACGCGTAGATGGTGGGACGTGCCCCCTGCCAAGCGTCTCTCCTCGCGGCGAACTCTTCTTCCGAGAGATCGACCGATATTTCGCCCTTTATAGCGTCAAGCGTTATAACATCGCCGTCACGGATCAAGGCAATTGGTCCACAATGGGCGGCTTCCGGCCCAACATGTCCAACGCAAAAGCCGCGTGTGGCCCCAGAAAAGCGCCCATCGGTGATGAGTGCCACTTTCTTGCCCATGCCCTGTCCGGACAGCGCGGCCGTCGTGGCGAGCATCTCCCGCATGCCGGGGCCGCCGGACGGGCCCTCGTTGCGGATCACAATAACATCGCCCTCTTCATACTGGCGCGCCTTCACGGCCTCGAAAGCATCTTCCTCGCATTCAAAGATGCGCGCGGGGCCCACAAAGCGCTGATGCTGCGTGGCCATGCCCGCCACCTTCACGATGGCACCCTCGGGCGCGAGGTTCCCCTTGAGGCCCACGACGCCGCCCGTCTTCGTCAGCGGGTTTTCGATCGGGTAGATCACGCGGCCATCCGCCTCGCGCTCCACGAGGTCGAGCTCTTCGCCCATGGTGCGGCCCGTGGCGGTCATGCAGTCCTCATGGATGAGGCCCTGCTTGCGCAGCTCTTTCATGACGACAGGCACGCCGCCCACCTCGTACATGTCCTTGGCCACAAACTTTCCGCCGGGCTTCAGGTCCACGAAGTACGGCGTGTCGCGGAAGATATCGCAGACATCATCGAGGAAGAATTCGATCCCCGCCTCGTGCGCGATGGCCGGGAGATGCAGACCCGCATTGGTGGAGCCGCCCGTGCAGGCGACGACACGCGCCGCGTTCTCGAGCGACTTGCGTGTGACCACATCGCGCGCACGGATGTTGTTGGCCAAAAGGTTCATGACCGCCACGCCAGAGGCCTCCGCGTACTGGTCACGGCTCTCATAGGCCGCAGGAGCCCCGGCCGAATTCGGCAGCGCGAGCCCGATCGCCTCGGAGACGCAGGCCATCGTGTTGGCCGTGAACTGCCCGCCGCAGGCACCTGATGTGGGGCACGCGACGCGCTCCAGCACCTTGAGCTCCGCATCCGAGTAGTTGCCAGCCTGATGCTGGCCCACGGCCTCGAACACGTCCTGGACGGTCACGTCCTTGCCCTCGAGCCGACCCGGCAGGATCGACCCGCCATAGATAAAGACCGACGGGACGTTGAGGCGCACCATGGCCATCATCATGCCCGGCAGGGATTTGTCACAGCCCGCAAGGCCCACGATCGCATCGTAGCAATGCCCGCGCATCGTCAGCTCCACCGTGTCGGCAATCGCCTCGCGGCTGGCGAGAGAGGAGCGCATTCCTTCGTGGCCCATGGCGATGCCATCGGTCACGGTGATCGTCGTGAACTCCCGCGGCGTGCCATCTGCGGCCTTCACGCCGAGCTTCACGGCCTGCGCCTGACGGTTGAGGGCGATGTTGCAGGGCGCGGCCTCGTTCCAGCAGGTCGCCACGCCTATGAGCGGCTGATAAATCTCTTTCTCGCTCAGACCCATCGCATAGAGGTACGAGCGGTGCGGGGCCCGGGCGGGGCCCACGGTGACGTGCCGGGACGGCAGATCGGATTTATCGAAGGTCTTTTTGAGCATCTTGGAGCCTCATGGACAGCCTGGCGCGGTGCTAGGTGGTGTAGAAGGTCGGGAATAAAGGCCCATAGATGATGGTGCAAGCGAACGATTGGGGCCGCGGCCAAGCTGACGCCGCCGCTGCTCCGAAATCGCGTTGCGCGGGCGCGATGCGCGGCCTACCTCTCGGCCCATGACCTATCCCGGTTTTGATCCTTTTGTGGACCCGGCGGCCGAGCGCTCAGAGCTTTGGCGCACGGGCGCGGGCGCAGCCCTCGTGCTCATCCTTTATACGATCGGGGCGGTTGGGATCATCGCGGGTGTGGGCGCGCTCTTTTCAGGCCAAGTGGGCCCCTTTGATATCGCCACCGGTGCCACGCCCATCGCGGTGCTGATCTTGCTCTTTCACTTTGTGGCCATGGTGGTGGCGGTCGTCCTCGTGACCCGCTTTTTGCACAAGCGCAGCGGTTGGACGCTTCTGGGGGATCGCAGTCGTCTCGTGAGTGACTTTCTGAGGATGCTCGGGCTGGCGCTCATCATCTCGGCGATAGCCTCGACGCTCGCGGTCCTGATCCTCGATCTCTCACCCAATGTGCCGCTGGGGACATGGCTTATCTTCCTGCCGCTCGCCCTACCGATGATCATGTTGCAGACAGGGGCCGAGGAGCTCGTCTTTCGCGGCTACCTCCTCCAGCAACTCGGCGCGCGGTTCGGCGTGGCAGCGCGAGCCGCGTGGATGGTGCTGCCATCGCTCCTATTCGCAGTGCTCCATGTCGACATGACAAGCCAAGGCAGCAATGTGTGGGCCGTGCTCGCGGTCATCACGCTCTTTGCGCTCATCACGGCCGATGTGACAGCACGGACAGGCTCGCTTGGCGCGGCATGGGGGCTCCACTTCATGAACAACGTGCAGGCCATATTGATCTTTTCGCTGGATGGTCCGCTCTCTGGCCTGAGCCTCGCCACAGTTGGGCTCGAGGCGAACACCCCTGCCGCGCTTCCGCTCTTTGCCGCTGATGGGGTGGCCCTCCTTGTGATCTACGCGCTCTGGCGTCGCGGCTATGGCTGACCGCTACGCCGCCAACGCGCGCTACATCGCTCCGGCCCAAGATGCAGGCTCGCCCGGGCGGTTTCTGGTCACGGCGCTTCTCGTCTTCGTAGGCTGGCTCTTTTTGAGAGAGCTGGCGCTCCTCAGCGTTGGACGCGGGTCAGACATCGGTGCCACACGGACATCCTTTTTCCTCGAGCTGATGGCCTTTGCGCTGCTCATCGTGGTGCTCAACTGGGCGATGCAGCGCACTTATCAGAGGCACTGGACTTCGCTCCTTGGCGACCGGACGCGCCTTCTGGGGGATTTCACAGGCGTGCTCGGGGGCTGTCTCGCCCTTTATGGCGCGCTCATCCTGATGGGTTGGGATCCCACGCTGGCGACGCAGCGCCCGCTCCTCCCCTGGCTCGCCTTCCTGCCGATCGCGCTCTTTGGGATCTTCATCCAGACGGGGGCGGAAGAGCTCTTTTTCCGCGGGTTTCTTCACCAATACGTCGCGGCCTGGCTGAAGAAGCCGGTGCTCTGGTTGTTTCTGCCCTCGCTCGTCTTTGGCCTGAGCCACGCCTTTAACGACCCCGCGTCGGTGCTCACAGCCCTGTCCTATATCGTCTGGACGACTGCCTTTGCCATTGCCTGCGTGGATCTGACGGCGCGCACGGGGAGCCTCGGCGCGGCATGGGGGCTCCACATGGCCGTCAACATCATAGCGCTCACCGTGGCCAGCAATGCAGGAGCGCCGATGTCCGCGGCAGCGCTCTTCCTCTTCCCGGAGCGCGCGCCCGAGTACGAAACTTCCGGTGCCTTTGCGTTGATCGCGATGGCGTTTGAACTCTTTTTCCTCTTTGTGCTCTGGCTCGTGGCGCGCAACGTCGTGCGGCGCTGATTGCGTTTCCGAGCGCCCGGGCATATTTGCCCTGTCAGCAGGCAACGGTGACACGATGAACTGGATCTCCAACTACGTCCGTCCCACGATCAATTCGCTCTTTTCGCGGCGCGACGTTCCAGAAAACCTTTGGACGAAGTGCCCCGAATGCGGCCAGATGATCTTTCACCGGGAGCTGGCCGATAATCTCTATGTCTGCCCCCATTGCGGGCACCACATGGCCATCAGCCCCCGCGCCCGCTTCACCGCGCTTTTTGACGCCGGAGTGTTCACCGAGATCGAGGTGCCCGAGCCGGTCGCGGACCCGCTCCACTTCCGCGACCAGAAGAAGTACCCTGACCGCCTGAAAACCGCCCAACGCACCACTGGCGAAAAGGAAGCGATGCTGGTGGCAGAGGGCGAGATCGGCCGCACGCCCATCGTCGCCGCGGCACAGGATTTCTCCTTCATGGCGGGGTCCATGGGCATGTATGTTGGCAACGCCATCATCGCCGCAGCCCAGCGCGCGGTTGAGATGAACCGCCCGCTGGTTCTGTTCTCCGCAGCAGGTGGCGCGCGCATGCAGGAGGGCATCCTGAGCCTCATGCAGATGCCGCGCACCACCGTGGCCGTGCAGATGCTGAAGGAAGCCGGCCTGCCCTACATCGTTGTGCTCACGCATCCGACGACCGGCGGCGTCACGGCCTCTTATGCCATGCTGGGCGATGTCCAGATCGCCGAGCCCAACGCGCTCATCTGCTTTGCCGGCCCCCGCGTCATCGAACAAACGATCCGCGAGACCCTCCCCGAGGGCTTCCAGCGGGCCGAATACCTCCTAGATCACGGGATGCTCGACCGGGTCACGCCCCGCGGCCAGATGCGTGAGGAGCTCATTCAGGTCGTGCGCCTGCTGCTGAAGCAGCCTCCCGCCGTCAAAGGTGAGCTGCCTGCGCCGGTCACGCCGCCGAGCCCGGCTGAGGAGGCCGCCGCTCAGACACCTCAAGCTGCCACGACCGACCCCTGAACCATGGCGACCCAAGGCTCGGACCGCATCCTCGCGCGGATGATGGAGCTTCACCCCAAGATCATCGATCTGACGCTAGACCGTGTCTGGCGTCTCTTGGCCGCGGTTGATCACCCGGAGACACGCCTGCCACCCGTCATTCACATCGCGGGCACAAACGGCAAAGGCTCGACGCAGGCGATGATCCGCGCGGGGCTCGAAGCGGCAGGGCAGCGCGTCCACGCCTACACTTCCCCCCATCTCGCGCGCTTCCATGAGCGGATCCGCCTCGCGGGGGAGCTTATCTCCGAAGACGCCCTCACCGCCGTGCTCGACGAATGCTACGCCGCCAATGGCGGGCACTCGATCACCTATTTCGAGATCACGACCGTGGCCGCGCTCCTGGCCTTTGCCCGGACGCAAGCCGATACGACGCTCCTCGAAGTGGGGCTTGGTGGGCGGCTCGACGCCACCAATGTCGTGGCTGAGCCACGGCTGACGATCATTACGCCCGTCGATCTCGACCACCAGAAGTTCCTCGGGGAAACGCTCCCCGAAATCGCCGGTGAGAAGGCCGGGATCATCAAGCGGGGCGTTCCCTGCATCGTGGCACGCCAGCATGACGCGGCCCTCGAAGTGATCGAGGCACAGGCGGCAAGGCTCGGCGCGCCGATCCTCGCCCATGGTCAGCACTGGCATGTGAGTGAAGAACGCGGTCGCCTCATCTTTCAGGATGAAAGCGGGCTTCTTGACCTGCCGCTGCCGAACCTTCCCGGCCCCCACCAGATCCAGAACGCGGGCACGGCGTTGGCAGCCATGCGCGCCCTTGGCCACGGGGAAGAAGCCTGCGAGGCTGCCGTGAGGCAGGCCTTTTGGCCCGCGCGGATGCAACGCTTGCGGACAGGGCCTCTTGTTGATGCAGCCCCTGATGCCGAGCTTTGGCTCGATGGCGGCCACAACCCGGCTGGGGGCGCGGCGGTTGCCGCCACGCTGGCGCGCATGTCCCCGCGCCCGACGCATCTGATCTGCGGGATGCTCAACACGAAGGACGTGCGCGGCTACCTCCGACCCCTCGCCGCCGAGGCACGATCGCTCCAAGGCGTCTCCATTCCCGGAGAGGCTGCAACCCTCAGCGGCGCAGAGACCGCCGCTGCCGCGCGCGATGTGGGCCTTGAGGCGACTGAAGCTGAAACAGCCCTCGACGCGCTTCTGGCCATCACCGAAAAAGAGCCGCACGCCCGCATCCTCCTGTGCGGGTCGCTCTATTTTGCCGGAAATATCCTGCGCTCACACGGCTGATTCGCGGAAATCCGACCAAACAGCGTGAAAAACGAATCACCCTGTTGACTTGATTCGCAGCCCCGACCTACATCATCGGCGAGTGGTAGATGCACGCGCTCCGAGCAATCAAAAAATTACGCTCGTCGCGTGCTGGTGGGGACTTATTCATGGGCCGGACAGGGCGCCCTTTTACACGTTTTGTGCTTCCATCCTTGATCAATCGGATCGGGAGGTAGGGGTATGGAGCGGCCAGGGCTCATTCTCGCCGCGTTTGTGGCGGTTACTGTCAGTCTGATTTTCCTTGAGCCCGACAACACCCGTGCCGCGGCGGTTGAAAGCGAGCCGGTTCCCGTTGTCCCACCGATTGAAACGGCCGTTGCCACGCGCCTCGAGACCGAGGCTCCGGGGACGATCGGTCTCGTGCGACCCGTGATGCGCGCGCCAACCATCTCCCGACAAAGGGACGCGCTCTTTGGAGAGTTCGTCGATGCGCGTCCCACCCTTTTGACGGCCACATCGCGCATGCCCGATGGCGACTTGCGGCCTACGCTCCGGGCTATGGCCTATTCATCCGAACGCGACGCGGCGGGCTTGGAGGAGCCGACGCTGGCAACGCTCGCACAATCGATCAAGGCGCGGCGGGGAGACGGGGCGGCACCGGGGCCGGCCTCTCCCATCGCGGCGTTGATAAACACCGCGCAGGCCCGCAATTCTCGGCTGGTCACCGACAGCGCAGCGCCGTACTTCAACCCCTATGAAGATCACAAAACTCACGACCTATATCGTCCCGCCTCGCTGGTGCTTTCTAAAGATCGAGACTGATGAAGGCGTAAGCGGCTGGGGCGAGCCGGTCCTGGAAGGGCGCGCTTTGGCGGTCGAGGCCATGGTGCATGAGCTGAGCGACTACCTCATCGGCAAGGACCCACGGCTCATCGAAGACCACTGGAACGTGCTCTACCGCGGCGGCTTTTACCGCGGGGGCGGCATCCATATGTCGGCCCTCGCAGGCATCGACCAAGCGCTCTGGGACATCAAAGGAAAGGCAGCGGACCTGCCTGTGCATGCACTCCTCGGCGGGAAATGCCGCGAGACCATCAAGGTCTACAGCTGGATCGGCGGCGACCGCCCGTCCGACGTCGCCCAAAACGCAAAGGACGTCATGGCGCGCGGCTTTCAGGCGATCAAACTCAACGGCTGCGAAGAGATGCAGATCGTCGACACCAATAAGAAGATCGACGACGCCGTGGCCACCATCGCCACGATCCGTGACGCTGTGGGCTACGATCTGGGCATCGGGGTCGACTTTCACGGGCGCGTGCAAAAGCCCATGGCCAAGATCCTCGCCAAGGAGCTGGAGTCCTACAGGCTGATGTTCATCGAAGAGCCCGTCCTGAGCGAGAATGCCGAAGCGCTCCGGGATTTTGCCGCCCATGTGAACACGCCAATCGCACTGGGCGAGCGGCTCTATTCGCGGTGGGATTTCAAGCACATCCTCGCCGACGGCTATGTCGACATCATCCAGCCAGATCTGAGCCATGCGGGCGGCATCACTGAATGCCGCAAGATCGCCTCCATGGCGGAGGCCTATGACGTGGCGCTCGCGCCACATTGCCCGCTGGGCCCGGTTGCCTTGGCCGCCTGTCTTCAGGTCGATGCCGTCAGCCACAACGCATTTATCCAGGAGCAGTCGCTCGGCATCCACTACAACACCTCAAACGACATCCTCGACTACCTCACCAACAAGGACGTCTTTGCCTACGAAGACGGGTTCGTGCGGATCCCGGATGGTCCCGGCCTTGGCGTCGAGATCGATGAGGACTACGTCAAGGAGCGCGCCAAGGAGGGACACCGCTGGCGCAACCCGATCTGGCGGCATCAGGATGGGTCCGTCGCCGAGTGGTGAGCCGAAACGCTCACGCGTTGAGACTTGCTAGGGCCGTTTTGCGGAGGAGACGAAAATGAAGCTGGAATTTCACCACATCAATTTCGTCGCCGACGATGTCGACCGGCTGCATGACTTTTACACCGATGTGCTGGGGCTCAATGACATGCCCGCCGAGCAATTCCCGCGGACAGAGGCAGACGACGAGGCGGGCTTTGACGGCAAGATCAAGTTTGCAACCGACGGTGGGATGCAGATGCACCTGGCCCAGCGCGACTTCAAAGTGCACTTTAAGAATGGCCGGGTCATCAACCCGGTCGAGCGTGGGCACATCGCCTTTCGGACAGATGACCTCCCCGCGTTTCTCGCAAAGCTCGACGCTGCCGGTGTGCCCTATTCCGATTACGGCACCACCTTCTCAGCGGAATGGCACCAGGTATTCTTTCAGGACCCTGAGGGCAACATCATCGAAGTGCACCAGCAGGTCAAAAGCGCGAGCTAGGCCGCAATGGCGGGGTAGATTACGGGATTGAAGCGGTCTCCAGCGCGAGCGCACGGGCAAAGGCGGCTTCAAACAAGGCAAAACAGCGATGGGCGCCGGAGACGACGGCATCACTCTGAGGCCCCGCGTCTTCATCGCCATTGAGCTCTTTCAAAAGGTCCGACCAATAGCTGCCTAGGCTCTCGTCCCCGAGAAAGGCACCGGCTCGGCGCACGCGCGCGTCAGTTGCCCTACTGTGATGCCGAGCCAAAACGCGGCCCCCAAGAGCAGATCCCGCCACGACATAGCGCACGCCCAGCACAGATGCAGACGGCATCGCATCAATCAGCTTTGCGTCTTGCGGCAAGGGGACCCCAAGTGCCCCGAGATCCCGGGCCAGAAGTTTGAGCCTGCGAGAGACATGGCCGGAAAACGCATCGTCCATCGGCATGAGCCCGGCATAGGCAATCGCGTTCCCGACAAGGAACGTGGAAAGCCCGCTCCGCTCCGCCAGATCGAGATGCGCCACCATCCCATCGAGCCTTCGATGATCCGCACTGGTGCTCTCTCTCAAGGTCCAGCGCAGGTTTTTACGGCGGTCTTGCAAACGGACATCTCACACTTGGTCACAGCAATAACGGCCCAAAAGGAGGCGCCTTGTAAAGCTTTAAGAGTGAAATAGTGTAAACTTAGCCTGTCACGCCGCCCAGTCGGCGGCTTGCATTTCGCGCAGACGCGAGGCTGTTCTTTCGAACTCAAAGCTGCCTTCGCCCTCCACATAGAGCATCTCGGGCGCGGCAGCCGCGCTGGCCACAAGGCGCACCCGCGCCTCGTAAAGCGCATCGATCAGCGTCACGAAACGCTTGGCTTCGTTGAAATTCGACCGTCCCAAAAGCGGAATGTCCTCGAGGATCAGCACCCGCACCGCCTCCGCAACGGCAAGGTAGTCTGTCGCGCCGAGCGGCTGACCGCACAAGTCATGAAACCGCGCACGCGCAACGCCGTTGCGGTAGGCGGGCAAGGTCACCGTGCGGCCTTTCACCGTGAGATGCAGCGGCTCCGTGCCGCCCGCCATATCCGCCCACACCGCCGCGATCGCTTGCCGGGCCTCGGGCCCCGTCGGCGTGAAATACACGGTCTCCCCGGCAAGCCTGTCCTGCCGGTAGTCGGTCTCCGAGGCCATCTCCCAAACGCCAAGGCGCGTCTTGATCAACTCGATGAAGGGGAGAAAGAGCTGCCGGTTCAATCCGTCCTTGTAGAGATCATCGGGCACACGGTTTGACGTGGTCACGACCGTCACACCCGCGGCGAACAGCTTCTCGAAGAGCCGGCCCACGATCATCGCATCCGTGATGTCAGTGATCTGCATCTCATCAAAGGCAAGGAGGCGGACCTGCGCCGCGACCGCGTCGGCCACGGGCGTTATTGCGTCATCGACCTCCTTTTGCCGGGCCGCGTGCATTGCCGAGTGAATTTCCTGCATGAAAGCGTGGAAATGCACCCGCCGGGCAGGCACCGTGAGGGTGTCCACAAAAAGGTCCATCACCATGGATTTTCCGCGCCCGACCCCGCCCCAGAGATAAAGGCCCCGCACAGGCTCGGCCGGTTTGGCAAACCATCCCTTTTTCACAGGTCGGGCGAGCGCCTCCGCCATTCTGTCAAGTTCCGGCAGAACGGCGCGCTGGGCTGCGTCGGGCAAAAGCTCCCCCGCGGCGACTTTCGCCTCATATGCCGCGCTTACGCTCATGGCCCGAGCCTTAGCGCGCTGCTGCTCGCTTCACAAATCCTGATGGCACTCTACAGAAAAGCTGAATTGACTCCGCGATCGTTGCAAGCGCACGAAAGCGCATGGAAAAATCTGCGCCGCTTATCACGCCCGTCCTCGTCGCCGGTTGCGTCATCATCATGGTGAGCTTTGCGATCCGTGCGTCTTTCGGGGTGTTTCAGATCCCCATTGCCGAGGAATTCTCGTGGCTTCGCGCGGAGTTCTCCCTAGCCATCGCTATCCAGAACCTCGCTTGGGGGATCGGCCAGCCGATCTTTGGCGCGATCGCCGAAAAGCTCACCGATCGCAAAGCGATTATCATGGGTGCCGTGCTCTACGCCATTGGCCTTGTGGCGTCGGCCTATTCCACCACGCCAGAGGCGCATCAATGGCTCAACTGGATGATTGGCTTCGGCGTGGCGGGCACGGGCTTTGGTGTGATCCTCGCCGTAGTGGGGCGCGCGGCATCAGACGAAAACCGATCCATGGCGCTCGCCATCGCCACGGCTGCGGGCTCAGCCGGGCAAGTCATTGGTGCGCCCATAGCAGAGGGGCTTTTGAGCATCTTCCCCTGGCAGACGGTCTTTTTGATCTTTGCCGCCGGGATCATCGCCGTCCTGGCAGTTTTGCCCGCCATGAAAAGCCCGGAAGCCGCAAGCCGCGCCGAGCTCGAGGAAACCTTCGGACAGGTCTTGCTCAAAGCTGCCAAGGATCCCAGCTACACGCTCATCTTCCTGGGCTTTTTCTCCTGCGGCTATCAGCTCGCGTTCGTAACGGCCCATTTCCCGGCCTTCGTGACTGAGCTTTGCGGGCCGATCATGCCCGGCGGGGCGCTGTATTCGATCGGGATCACGAGCACCTCGGCGCTGGGCGCAGTCGCCATCTCCCTCATTGGCCTTGCCAACATCGCGGGGACGCTTGCAGCGGGCTGGGCCGGAAAGCGCTACTCTAAGAAATACCTGCTCGCCGGCATCTATACCGGGCGCACGATCGTGGCCGCGCTCTTTATCATGTTTCCCATCACGCCGACCTCGGTGATCCTCTTCTCGGTGGCAATGGGTGCGCTCTGGCTCGCAACAGTGCCGCTCACGTCGGGGCTCGTCGCGCATATCTACGGGCTGCGCTACATGGGCACGCTCTACGGGATCGTCTTCTTTTCCCATCAGCTCGGCAGCTTTCTGGGCGTCTGGCTGGGCGGGCGCATGTACGACATCTATGGCGATTACACTGCCGTGTGGTGGATCGGCGTCGCCGTCGGCGCGTTCTCGGCCATCGTGCATCTGCCAGTACGGGAAGAGCCGCTCGCCGCACGCAAGCCCGAAGCCGCCGCATGAGGGCTGGCCTCCTGGCAATTCTGCCGCTGGCTGTGGGCGTGGCGGCGTATGGCTTCGCCTTTGGCATCCTCGCTGCCGAGGCTGGCTTCAGCGCGGAGGGCATCGCCACAATGGGGATCGTGGTCTTCGCAGGTGCCTCACAGATCGCAGCCGTCGATCAGTTTCTGACAACAGAGACCGTGCTCGGCGCGGCCCTCGCCGGTGCCGCGCTCAACCTGCGTTACATCGGCATCGTAGCCTCAATGACGCCGCTCCTGCGAGAGCTGCCCTGGCCCACCCGCCTCATCGCGCTCCAGGGCGCGACCGATGAGAATTTCGGTCTGACGCTTGCAGCGCGCAAGAAAGACCCCCGCGTCGGTGGACACTTCCTTTTGGGGACATGCCTTGGCCTGCTGGTGGCTTGGCTCTGCTCGACGGTGGCGGGCGGCGCGGTGGGCAGCAGCCTGCCCAATCTGGAGCGCTTCGGCATAGGCTTTGCCTTTACGGCGGCCTTCATCGCCATGGCACGCGCGCTTTGGCCCGGCCGTCGTGCGTTTTTGCCCTGGGGCATCACAGCTCTTGCCACGGCCCTCATGATCCGCAGCGGTCTGCCCCACGCGGCCGCGCTCGTGGCCGGAGCTCTCATGGGCGTCGCCGCAGACTTCACGTTGTCCAAGCATGACCGCTGACCACTGGCTCCTGATCGTCACGCTCAGCGCGTCAACGATCGGGCTGCGCGTCCTCGGCTACCTCGCTGGAAGCGCCATGATGGAAAGCCCGTTCTGGCGGCGCATCCTCGACATCTTCCCGGGCTGCCTCGTCGTGGCGCTCATTGCAGCCGCCCTCGCTGAAAGCTCCGCAACGCATCTGCTCGCAGCGGTCGCAGCCCTCATCGCCGCCGTCCTCACCAACAACATCCTGGCCACCATGGCCCTTGGAATGCTCACCTTTGTGGCCATCGGAGCCCTAATCTAAGCACCGCATTCCGCGACGGCGCTCCAAAAGGGACGGTGGGCGGGGCGTCTTTGCCGAAGGCAAACAGCGTCCGCCCACCGGACCCCTTCCTCCTATCTGAAACGGTCGAGAATATAGCGCGCCGTCATCAGATCGAGATGCGCGCCCCCGCCATTCTTGAAGAACGTGATGCCCCCCGGCGAAAAGGATCCGAGATCATAGTAATCCGCCAGCACATGATCTTTCCCGATGGCGCCGCTCTCCAACGGGATCTTCAACTCACCAATGTGGCCCAGGGTCGTATCAACGGCATCCACAAAAACCCGGCTCCGCAAAAGCGCGGCATCATCCGCCTCCCGCATGTCCGGTCGGTACGCGCCAATCAGATTGACGTGCTGACCGTCCGATAGCCACGCACCTTTGAGCCAAGGCTCGGTAGCCATCGTGCATCCCACGATCACCTCTGCACGTCTTACGGCAGCCTCGAGATCGCCCACCGGCAACGTCGCATCAAACTCCGCCGCCAATGCATCCGCTGCGGCGCCTGTGCGGTTCCAGACCTCGAAAGACGCCCCCGGAAAACCCGCTCCGAACGCCTCCCGGATGGAGCGCCCCACCGTCCCCGCTCCGACAATCAGGATACGCCGCGCCCCGGGCGCCAGCTTCAGCGCGGCAAGCAGGCTGTCCGCTGCGGTCTTCCACTTCGTCACGAGCTTGAAATCGATGAACGCCGCGGGCGCACCTGTTTCATCATCAAAAAGCGTCACCGCGCCATCAATCATCGGCAGGCCCTGCGCAGGGTTCCCCGGAAAGATCGTCGCCGTCTTCACCAATGCGCCAAGCCCATCGATCCAGGCGGCACGGCTCAGGATCGTATCCGAGCCGCGGTAGAGAAAACTGTCCTCTATGGAGGCTTTGGGCAAAGCATGGCCCGCCTCAAGGGCCTCAGCGAGGCCAAGCCACTCCATCTGCGCTTCACCAGCATCAAAGGAGACGAACGGCGGCGCGCTCACGCGGCCTCCTCTTCCGAGAGCAACCCCTCAGCCACCAGCCGCGCCGCCCAGCCGTCAGGCCCCTCAAAGAGATGCGTCCGCCAACCCCGCGCCGCGGCGGCAGCGATGTTGTCAGCGCGATCATCGGCAAAAAGGAGACGCTCCGGCGCAAGCCCGCAATCAGCCTCCACGGCCGCATAGATCCCCTCATCCGGCTTCACCATGCGCATCCGGCCTGACACATATTCCCGATCAAACTCCCGCAGAAAATCGAAGCGCGTCTGGGCGTGAGCAAAGCTCTCAACCCCAAAATTCGTGAGCGTGAAAACCGGCACGCCCCGCGCCCGCAGCGCGCGGAGAAGACGCACGGAATGGTCGATCACGGGCGTCGCGAGCTCGTCCCACTGGTGGTACCAATCGCGGATCTCCCGGGCCCAGTCCGGATGCGCCGCGGCGGTCTGATAAATCGTTTCCCGAAACGGTTCACCGCGATCCACGGCGAGGTTCATGCCGTGCAGATCCACCTCGGCAAACAGCGCCTCGCGCCGCTCCTGCCCGTAGACCCGGTCATAGTACCGCTCTGGCTGCCACTCGATCAGCACGTTCCCGATGTCAAAAACAACTGCCTCAGTCATGGGCGCACCTCAGCGCCGGGCGCGGGGAACGTCAACCACATCCTGCACCTGCGCCTCTCGCCAGATGATGAAAAGACCCGCCCCGAGAATGAGCGCAATGCCCGCAAACGTCGCCCAATCCGGCACCTCGCCAAAAACGACGATGCCCGCCACCACCGCAACGGGGAGCGACAGGTATTCAAACGGCGCCACCACCGCAGGCGCGGCAACACGGTACGCCTGACTGATGAGATACCCGCCGATCCCGGTGGCAAGGCCCACGAGCCCAAAGAGCCACCAATCGCCGGGTTCCGGCCAAACCCAAGCGCGCAAAAGAAATGCCATGGAGGGATTGCTCTGCTCGCCAAAGCGCCCGTCCCCAACAAAGACCCAGAAGAGAAGACACACACCAATGAACGTGAGCTGGTTGTAGCAAACCATCGTGGCGGCACTTTCAGTTTTACCGATCAGCCGGGTCATCATATGCAGCGCCGCGTAAAAGCACGCCGCCAGCACAGGCAGGAGCGACGCCACCTGAAAGGCCTCCGTTCCGGGCCGCTGCACAACGAGCACGCCGCAAAACCCAACGGCGACGGCAGCCCAGCGTCGCGGGCCCACATATTCACCCAGAAAAATCACGGAGAACGCCGTCACCAAAAGCGGTGCCACGAAAAAGATCGCCACAGCCTCGGCCAAAGGCAAAGAAGCCAGCCCGAGAAAGAACGTCATGTTGGCCAGAACAATGCACATCCCCCGGAAGAAATGCGCCAAAGGCCGCCGGGTGCGCAGCACGGACCAACCGCCCGCAAAGGGAAAGATGATCGCGCAGGCCACCAAAAGCCCGATGACCGATCGGATCAGCACCACCTCGTGGAGCGCATAGTCACCTGAGAGAAACTTCAGCACCGTGTCGTTGGCCGTGAAGAGGATCGCCGCCAACGAGGCACACAGCACGCCAATCTGCGCCGGAGATCGAAGAAGGGCCATGGTCCGGACGCTGCCCCTAGAGCGCTGCAAATACCAGCGTAATCATGGGTCGGGTCGGTGGGCGGGCGCCTTTGCGCAGCAAACAGTCCCGCCTAGCGACCCGCCTTTGCAGCCGCCTGCCGCACCAACCGCTCGAGCGTATCGAGGAACCGCCCTCTGTCGGCTTTCGTGAAGGGCCGCCCCTTCCCCTGTCGAAAGGGATCGGCCGCGCGCAGATCAGCCATCAGGTCCCGGGTCGCGAGCGCCTGCGCCACGTTGGCGTCGCTCAGCGCTTCGCCATTTGGCTTGATGACAAACGCACCCG
>JBCBME010000016.1:0-16987 GCA_039822945.1 Pseudomonadota bacterium | reverse complement strand
GCGGATATAGGTCTGTAGGACGTAGTCAGGCTTGGTCATGGTGTCTCCTCGCCGGGGGATGGTCATGGGGATGGTCATGGGGATGTCTCCTTGTCTGATGGGGCCGGCACTGCCGGGGGAGAGGCGCGGAATTTGGGGGATTTCCCTGTTTCGAGATACGTCTTGAGCCCTGCGAGGGTGCGGCCCCAGCCATCGGCCATCTCTGGCGTCGCGGCCTCATGAATGAGCGTGAGCTTCGTGTGGGAACCCTCGGGCTCGAGGCGGTGCGTGAGGTCGCTCGGGGCGATGTCGGCCCAGTGCGGAGAAAAGCGCGCGTGGAGCGTCGTCTCTGTCTCCGCGAGCTCTTCGATCGTGAGCATCTTTGCGCCGCCGCGGAAGAAGTGCAGCGCAGCGCCGTCACGCGTGACGGTATCGGCCATGAAGCTGAAGGCGGCCTGGGCGTCGGCGCTTTGCAGCGCGGCGCGGATGCGGGCGGGGCTTGCCGCGATGAAGGTGGTGGGCGTGAGGGTCTCACGCCGCTCGAGATGCGCCTTGAGCGCGAGGATGCCGCGCGCCGGGCCCTGGGCCATCGGCGCGATCCAACGGTCGAGCGCCTCCTGCAGAGGGACAGGGTTGAGGTAGTGATACTTGTAGCGTCCGCGCTTGAGCGTGGTGACGAGGCCCGCGTCTTCGAGGACGCCGAGATGCTTCATGACCCCGAACCGTGTCATCTCGAAGCGCTGGCCGAGTTGGCTCAGGGTCTGACCGTCCTCGTGGCGCAGTGCATCGAGGAGGTCACGTCGGGCCGGGTCGGCCATGGCTTTGAAAATCGCGTCCATGGCACATTAGGTGACTTTTTAGTCACGTGAGTCAATAGTCACTTATATTTGTCGCGCGACATCGCTACCACAGGCCCGAAAACAAAGAGGAAAATAAAGGAGCGCCACATGACCGAGCCTCAGTATCTCGACACGCCCATGGGGCGGCGCATCGCGTATCACCGGCACGAAGGGGCGGGCCCGGGCATCGTTTTCCTCGGCGGATTCGCCTCGGATATGACGGGCTCGAAGGCCACGCATCTCGACGCGTGGTGCCGTGCCGAGGGCCGGGCGTTTCTGCGGTTCGACTATTCGGGGCATGGCGCCTCCTCCGGGGCCTTCACGGAGGGCTGTATCGGAGACTGGGCCGCGGATGCCGAAGTGGCGATCACCGCGCTCACCGAGGGGCCTCAGATCCTCGTGGGATCCTCCATGGGCGGCTGGATCTCGCTTTTGATGACGCAGCGCTTGGCGGGCCGTGTGGCGGGGCTCGTGACGATCGCGGCTGCGCCTGATTTCACCGAGGATGGCTACTGGGCGGGTTTTTCGGACGAGGAGCGAGCCACGCTTTTGGAGGACGGCCAACTCGCGGTGCCGTCCGACTACGGCGATCCCTACATCATCACGCGGCGGCTCATTGAAGACGGCCGCGACCACCTGCTCTTGCGGTCACCCCTCGCCTTGCCGATGCCTGTGCGGATGCTGCAGGGGGAGGCCGACACAATCGTGCCGCCCGCGCGCGCCGTGCAGATCCTTGAGCACGCCACTGGCGGTGACATCCGTCTCGTGATGCTTAAGGGCGGCGATCACAGCTTTTCCTCGCCTCCTGCGCTCGCACTCTTGGAGGATGCGCTGGGCAATGTGCTTTCCGTGCTTGGGTGAGCCAGCGGGAGTGAGGGGCCAGCCCCTCACACTCCCCGGAGTATTTTGGGAAAGATGAAGGGGCGTTGCGGGATGTGACGCCGGGTTTTCTTTTGCACAGCCAGACGAAGGCGTTAGCGTCGCGCAAAACGCGCGGGAGGGAACATGGCGCTTTCACTGGGGCAAAAGGCGGGCTGGGGCCTCGCCGATATGGGTATTGTTGTCTTTGTCATCGTCAAGCAGCTCTTGGTGCTGGCGTTTCTGACCTCCTATCTCGGGGTGGGGGCCGCGCTGGCCGGGGCGATTGCCACCGGTGTTTTGCTCTTTGACATGATCACAGACCCGGTCATCGGGTATCTGTCTGACCGCACCAACAGCCGGTTTGGGCGCAGGTATCCCTGGATGATCACGGGCGCGGTGGTGCTCGCACTCGGCACTTACCTCATGTTTGCCGTCCCGCCCGGGGGAACGCCATCGTTTAACGCGCTCTGGTTTACGGGCTTTTTCGTGCTGGCGACGGTGGGCTTTACGATGGTGGCGATCCCCTATGGCGCCACGGCCGGGGAGATGACGCAGGATGCGCGCGAGCGGTCCGCCATGGTGGCCTGGCGGATGGGCTTTGCCTCCATCGGGATCTTGATCGGGGGCGCGGTCTTGCCCGCGCTGGCGGGCGGAACGCTTGAGGGGCATGCTAGGGCGGCACTCATCGTGGCACCTGTCATCATCGGGGCAGTGTGGCTCTCATGTCTCTTCACCCGCCGTGCGCCGCGCATTTCTGTCCCCTCGAGCGTGAGCCCGGTGCGGATGATGGGTCTCGTGCTGAAGAACCGCGCCTTTGTCGTTTTGGCGCTTCTTTACGGGGTCATGACGTTTTCGGTGGCGCTGATCACGGCAGGGCTCGCATTCGCCGTGCTCTACCTCATCGAGGATGCGGGGGGCACGCCGCTCTCGGGCCTTGCCGGTGCGCTCGGGGCGCTTTCTCTTCTCTTGGGGATGTTCGTTTTTGGCTCGATCCTGAGCCAGGTGGTGTGGGTGCTGATGTCCCACCGGTTTGGGAAGACGGTGGCGCTTTGCCTTGGGCTTGCGGCTTACATTGCGCTCCTTCTGGGGCTCTACAGCGCGCTGCCCTCCACCAATGTCACGACCGTCGCTCTGCTCTTTCTCATCGCGGGGTTCACGAACGGGGCCTACCAGCAGATCCCATGGGCGATGTATCCGGACCTCATGGACGTGACGCGCGACGAAACGGGGGAGGCGATCGAAGGGGCGTTTTCGGCGATCTGGCTCTTTGGTCAAAAGCTCGCCAATGCGCTTGCGCCCGGGGCCATGGGCCTCATTCTCGCGCTTTGGGGCTGGCAATCGACGACCGAGGGCCGTGTGGAGCAGCGGCCCGAGGCGGTCGATGCGCTGCATTACGCCATGACGCTGGTGCCTGCCGGTATCTTTGTCGTGTCGATTCTGGCGCTTTTGACGATCTACCGGCCCATGGCTGCGCGGGTGATTGCGCGTCCGTGAGGGGCCGTGCGGCGGACTTGCAAGCGTATGCAAATATTCCTTGAGGCAGGCTCCCGTTGGAGTATCCTGCAAGGGACTCACCGATGGAGGACGGCATGGCAAAGTATCTCAAGCGCGGCAAACCGGCCGACGAACGGGCCGAAGACGACGCCAAGGTGCGCGGCATCGTCGAGGGCATCCTGGGCGATATCGAGGCGCGCGGTGACGCGGCGGTCAAGGAGCTGAGCGCAAAGTTCGACGGCTATGAGCCGCAGGCCTTTCGCCTGACACCGTCAGAGGTCGAGGCGGCGATGCAAAAGGTCTCCACCCGTGAGATGGACGACATCCGCTTTGCCCAGGCCCAGATCCGGCGCTTTGCCGAAGCGCAACGTGCCTCCATGACCGATGTCGAAGTGGAGACGATGCCCGGCGTCATTCTGGGACACAAGAACATCCCGGTGAACTCGGTGGGCTGCTACGTGCCCGGCGGCAAGTTTCCCATGGTGGCCTCAGCGCATATGTCGGTGCTGACGGCCAAGGTGGCGGGCGTGAAGCGGGTGGTGGCCTCGGCCCCGCCGGTAAACGGTGCGCCGCACCCGGCGATCGTTGCGGCCATGCAGGAGGGCGGGGCGGATGAGATCCTCGTGCTTGGCGGGGTGCAGGCGGTGGGCGCGATGGCCATCGGCACCGAGACGATCAAGCCCGTCGACATGCTTGTCGGTCCCGGCAACGCCTTTGTGGCAGAAGCCAAGCGGCAGCTCTTTGGCCGGGTGGGGATCGATCTCTTTGCCGGGCCCACGGAGACCTGTGTGATTGCCGATGAAAGCGTCGACGGGGAGATGTGCGCCACCGACCTCCTCGGTCAGGCGGAGCATGGCTACAACTCGCCCGCGGTGCTCATCACCAATTCGGAAAAGCTTGCCCGCGACACGATGGAAGAGATCGAGCGCATCCTCGCGATCCTGCCCACGGCAGAGACGGCGCGCGTGAGCTGGGAGGATTACGGTGAGATCATCGTCTGCGACAGCTATGAGGAGATGCTCGAGGTCTCCGAAGACATCGCCTCCGAGCATATCCAGGTGATGACGGATCGCGATGACTGGTTCCTCGAGAACATGACGAATTACGGCGCGCTTTTCCTCGGGCCGCGCACCAATGTGGCCAATGGCGACAAGGTCATCGGGACGAACCACACGCTGCCCACCAAGAAGGCCGGGCGCTATACGGGCGGGCTCTGGGTCGGCAAATTCATCAAGACGCATTCCTATCAGCGCGTGGTGACCGACGAGGCCGCGACGCTCGTGGGCGAATACGGCTCGCGGCTCTGCATGCTTGAGGGCTTTGTGGGGCACGCCGAGCAGTGCAACCTGCGCGTGCGCCGTTATGGTGGGATCAACGTGCCTTACGGCGAGGGCGCGCCCTATCGCGATGCTGCCGAGTGAGGGGGCAGGTGGTTGGGCGGTGCCCGCCCACCCACCCCTTTTGGGGGCGCTGCCCCCGGCTGCGCCTCCCCCGGAGGATCTAGGACAAAGAAGGGTCTGCCATGGCTGAGGCGGTGACGCGGTTTGCCCGTGCGCTTTACGATTTCGAGGATGACGCGCTGGCTCAGGTCGAGGGCGCTCTATCGGGCGCCCTGTGTCGGATGCCTGACCCATTTGGCGAGTGCGATGCTGCGGGCGTCCGATCTGTCTATGAGGGCTTGGCGCAGGCGTGGCCCGACATGGAGCGTCGCACCTACATCTCGATTTCAGGCGATGACGAGCATGGCGGCACCTGGGTGGGCGAGGGCGGCTTTTACGCCGGCACGTTCGAGGCCCCTTGGCTCGGCATCCCCGCCACGCGGCGCGTGGCCCACATGCGCTTCCACGAGTTCTTTCGCGTCGAGGATGGCCGCATCACGGAGATCCAGTTTGCCTGGGACATCCCCGAGGTGATGATGCAGGCCAACGCTTGGCCGCTTGCCCCCTCCCTCGGGCGGGAGTGGTGCGTGCCGGGCCCGGCCACCTGCGACGGCCTTGGCCCCCATGACGCAACACGATCCGAGGCATCGCGTCAGCACATCGTCGACATGCTGATGTGCATGAAAAAGCACCCTGCCCAGGGCGGCCCGGAGCTCATGGAACTCGAGCGCTTCTGGCATCCCAAGATGGCGTGGTACGGCCCGTCGGGGATCGGCACGGGGCGCGGGACGGCGGGGTTTCGGCGCGTGCACCAGATCCCGTTTCTGAAGGCCATGCCCGATCGCGGATACGCGGCGGGCGACATCCGCTACCACTTCTTCGCGGAGGGTGATTACGTGGGCGTCACCGGCTGGCCCAACATGCTCCAGACGCTCACCCATCCCGGCTGGATGGGCATCGCGCCGCCGGGCAAGCACGTGGAGATGCGATCGCTCGATTTCTGGCGCCTCGAAGGCGGGCTCATCCGCGAAAACTGGGTGCTCGTGGATCTCATCCATCTCTATAGCCAGATCGGCGTCGATGTCTTTGAGCGCATGCGCGAATACGTGGACGGGGGCGCGCCGCTATGATGGAGCAGCGCGTCTCGCTCATCACCCTCGCTGTCACAGACATGGCGCGCACGGCCGCCTTTTACGAGGCGCTGGGCTGGACGCGGAAGGAGACCGAAGACGCGGGCATCACCGTCTTTGAGCTCCTCGGGCAGGTGCTGGGGCTTTATCCCGCGGAGGCCATGTCAAAGGACATGGGCCAGCCCGTCACGCTCGGCTTTTCAGGGATCACGCTGGGCTACAACGTGCGCGAGAAGGAGGAGGTCGCCGCGATTTGTGCGCTCGTAGCGGATGCAGGCGGCGCGGTGATCAAAGAGCCCCATGATATCTTCTGGGGCGGTCACTCCGCCTTTATCGCCGATCCCGACGGCTATGTCTGGGAGCTCAGCTGGAACCCGTTTTCGCCGCCCGCAGAAGATGGCTCCTTCAGCTGGGGATGAGGGCCCCACGCTCATATTCCGCGCTTGAGACGCTGGGGCGGGCGCGCCTCTCACGGCACTTCGAGATGCGGAATTTCATGACCTCGGAGATCGCGAATTTCCACCAGCTGCAGAATTTCCCCGGCAATCCCGACCTCGCGCTCGCGGCAGGGAGGAAGCTCGCCACAGAATGCCTCGATCCGCTGGTGGAGACATTCGGGCCCATCGACATCCGCTCAGCCTACCGCAGCCCGGAGATGAACCATTTCGGCGCCACGCAGGTCAAACCGCAGAAATGCGCCAGGAATGAAGCGAATTACGCCCACCACATCTGGGACATCCGCGACCACAAGGGCCGCATGGGGGCCTGCGTGACTGTGGGCATCCCGTGGTTTGCCGCACAGTACAATGCCGGGCGCGATTGGCGGGATCTGGCGTGGTGGCTCTGGGATCATCTCGACTTTCAGGAGGTCTACTTCTTCCCCAAGAACGCCGCCTTCAACATCACCTGGCGCGAGGGCGAGATGGCGCACCGCATGCTCAGCTACATCACGCCGAAGGGTGTCTTGTGGAAACCGGGCCACACGCCCGACCCCGAGCGCCGCACGCGGTATCAGGACTTCCCAGAGTTCCGCGGCATCGTGTACCCAGAGGTACCACAGGGCCCGTGGGGAGACGGGGCAGACGGGGGAGACCATGACGCTACCTAAGACGCCGTCGTTCCGGCTGGACGGAAAGCGCGCTTTCGTGCCCGGGGGCTCGCGCGGCATCGGCCTCGGCTGCGCTGTGGCGCTGGCGGAGGCGGGTGCAAAGGTCGTGATCGCGGCCCGCTCCGAGGGGCAGGTCAGCGAGGCAGCAGAGGCTCTGCGCGCAGCGGGGTTTGCGGCTGAGGGCGTGGCCCTCGACGTCACTGACCGCGCCGCGGTAGAGACGGTCTGCGCCGCGCCTTTTGACATCCTGTGCAATTCCGCAGGCCTCGCGCGCCACGCCTCGACGCTCGATGTCTCCGAGGAGGATTTCGATGCCGTCATGGGGCTCAACGTGAAAGCGGCGTTCTTTCTCGCCCAGACCGTGGCGCGCTCCATGCCGCGCGGGGGCTCCATCATCCAGATCTCAAGCCAGATGGGCCATGTGGGCGGGGTCGATCGCAGCGTTTACGCCGCCACCAAGCACGCCGTCGAGGGCATGACCAAGAGCATGGCCATCGATCTCGGCCCGCGGGCGATCCGCGTCAACACGATCTGCCCCACCTTCATCCGCACGCCGCTGACCGAGCAGACCTTTTCCAACCCCGAGCGCGTCAAGTGGATCGAGGAGAAGATTAAACTCGGCCGCGTGGGTGAGGTGGAGGACATCATGGGCGCGGTCACGTTCCTGGCCTCAGATGCCGCCGCGCTCATCACCGGCACTTCGATCCTCGTCGATGGAGGGTGGACCGCTGGATGACGCCAAGGTGACAAAGGTCACATCGTCTGATGTGGCCAAGCGGGCCGGGGTCTCGCAATCGGCGGTGAGCCGGGTCTTTTCCGGCGCGTCCGCCTCAAAAGCCACCAAGGAAAAGGTGCGCAAGGCCGCCGCCGAGCTGGGCTACCGTCCCAACGTGCTCGCGCGCTCGCTCATCACCGGGCGCTCGCGGATCATCGGGCTCGTCGTGGCCTACCTCGAAAACCAGTTCTACACCGACGCGCTCGAGCGGCTCTCCAACGCGCTCCAGCGTGAGGGCTACCACATGATGATCTTCATGGCGTCGTGGTCCTCGAACGTCGATAAGGTGGTGGATGAGCTCGTGGATTACCAGGTCGACGGCATCATCGCGGCCTCCGTGGCGCTCTCAGACGGGCTCATGGATCGCTGTCGCGCGGCGGGCATCCCCATCGTGCTCTTCAACAGGGGCCAGCCCAGGGGCGGGCTCACCCAGATCACCTGCGCGAACCGCGCCGCCGGGGCGGCCATTGCCGACACCCTCGTGGGGCTCGGCCACCAGAAGATCGGCCATATTGCGGGGTGGGAGGGGTCCATGACAGGCCGCGACCGGGCCGAGGGCTTTGCCGAGGGCCTCGCGCGTCATGGGCTGACCGCACCCGTGCTCGCGGCTGATTACAATCGCGATCTGGCGGCTGAGGCGGCGCGCACATTGGTGGACGATCACGGGGTCGATGCGATCTTTGTGGGCAATGATCACATGGCCTTCGGGGCGATCGATGCGCTGCGCCATGAGCGCGGGATGCGCGTGGGCACCGACCTCTCGATCGTGGGGTTCGACGATGTGCCCCAGGCCGCCTGGCCCGCCTATGACCTCACGACGTGGCGCCAACCCAGTGGCCAGATGGTGGAGGCCGCCATCGAACGAATGCTTGCGCTTATCGAGGGCGACGCCGCTCCACAGCGCGTGGAAATCGAGGGGGAGCTGATCACGCGCGGCTCCACCCGGAAGGAGACCTGATGCGCGGCTTTTCAAATGAATTCAAAGACTTTCCCGACTACATTCTGAAGATCACCGAGGAGATCTGGGAAGGGCGCGGGCTCGGGCGTTCGATGAAATCCTACTACCACCCCGACGTCATCGTGCGTGTCCCGGCTGGCATCTCCCACGGCGAGCCGCGCATGACGCAAAGCACCATGGAGACTGTCGTCGAATTCCCCGATCGCACGCTCTTCGGCGAGGATGTGATCTGGTCGGGTACGCCCGAGGAGGGGATGCTGAGCTCCCACCGGCTCTTCTCCACCGCCACCCATCACGGGGGCCGCTTTGGTCCGGCGACGGGCCTCAAGGTCACGTTTCGCGGGATCGCCGACTGCTACGCCAAGGACAACCAGATCAGCGACGAGTGGCTCGTGCGCGACAACGGCGCTGTCGCGCGTCAGCTTGGCTTTACTCCGGAGGCGTTCGTGCGCGCCGAGCTCGAGGCAGGCCGCGAGGTCGGTGCTTTCGTGCCCGAAAACGACGTCGTCGGCCCCTATACCGGACGCGGCAACGACGATCCCTATGGTGCGCGCTATGCCGGGCTCCTTGAGCGGGTCATGGAGGCCGACATTGCCGTCATCCACGAGGAATGGGACCGCGCCTGCCAGCTCGAATATCCCGGCGGGCTGAGTGCGGCGGGCCGCACGGGGGCCGATGCCTTCTGGCTTGGCCTACGCAGCGCCTTTCCGGGTGCCGAGTTCAAGATCCACCACGTCATCGGCCGCGAAGATCCGATGATGCCGCCCCGCGCCGCGATCCGCTGGAGCCTCGACGGCGCCCATGACGGATGGGGCGCCTTTGGTCGCCCCTCGGGAAAGCGCGTGCACGTCATGGGGATCTCCCACGCAGAGTTCGGGCCCTGGGGCCTGCGCCGGGAATGGGTCTGCTACGACGAGCTGGCGATCTGGGGGCAGATTCTCTCCTGACGGCCTCCGCGCCCTTTTGCACTGTGTGAAGACCTGCGGCCGCTCACTACACGGGCGCAGAGACGGGCGTGTGGGCAAATCACGCGCCGCATGTGCCAAGCTTTCTTGACCTTAACGCTACATAGGCGTAGTCGAAGCAAATCTGCTTACATCGGTGAGCGCACCTACGAGGGGTGGTGTGCTGAGCATCTGGGGGACTTTATGTTCGAACGAGTTTCGGCCCGTGCGGCCGGGTGTGTTGTTGCCATGGTTGGCATGGGGGCGGCTTCAAGTGCTGCTGCTTGCGGAGGGGTCTACACCGTTCAAAGCGGAGACTCGCTCTCTGTCATCGCCAATGAGCTCTACAAGAATGCCAGCAAATGGTCGGCGATCTACCAGGCCAACGTGTCCACCATCGGGGACGACCCCGAGCGCATCGACCCGGGCCAAAGGCTCACGCTGATCTGCATCGACGGACTGCCGCTGGGCCTCGAGGGCGGGGTGGATGTTGAAAACGTCGTGGCGCTCTCGGCACCGCTCGACGTGCCGCTGGGCACCGCGGCTGTGCGCGACAAGATCAACCTCCTGACCGCAGACGATTTCCGCCCCTTCACCGACCGCTCCCTGCCGGGCGGGGGGATGTATACCGAGATCGTTCAGGCCACGATGGAGGCCGCCGCGCCGGAGCAGGGCTTTGCGATCCATTGGGTCAATGACTGGTCCTCCCATCAGGAGCCGCTTTTGTCGAACGCGCTCCTCGACCTCGGTTTCCCGTGGTTCAAGCCAGATTGCGAGGCCAATCCGGAGACGTATCGCTGCGAAAACCTCGTCTTCTCGGACCCGGTCTTCGAGGTGCTGACGCTGATGTTTGTCACCACCGACAACCCCATCAGTTTCACGCAGGAGGATGACATCCTCGGCAAAACGCTCTGCCGTCCGCAGGGTTTTTCCACGTTCATCTTTGACCATCAGGGCCGCAACTGGCTGCGCGACGAAAAGATCACGCTGGAGACACCCGAGAGTGTTGATGCCTGCTTTATGGGGCTCGCGTCCGGGGCCTATGACGGCGTGATCCTGAATGAGTTCACCGGGCGCGAGACCATCAGCGCGCTCGGCCTCGAAGGGCAGGTGGACGTTGCCGCGGGCCAGCCCATCGCCATCGACGGGCTCCACGTCATCGCCCACAAATCCCACCCCGATGCCGAGGCGCTCATGGCCCTCGTCAATGGCGGCCTCGCCGACATCAAGGAAAACGGGACCTACCAGCAGGTGATCGATGCGCACATGACGCGCATCTGGGCCTCATTTTAGGCGGCTGCGGGATGACGCGGCGGCTCTCCGGCACTGTGGCAGCGGCGTTCCTCGCGGGCCTCGCCGGGGCCGCGGCTGCGGACTGCCCGCCACCTGTCCACGTGGTGGCAGCGGGCGAGACGGTATTCACCATCGCGGAAAGTCAGTATGGCGCGCTTGACGCGTGGGAGGTTATCTACACCGCCAACCTCGAGCGGCTCCCTAACCCGGTGGAGATCCTGCCGGGCACAGAGCTGAGCCTCCCATGCCTCGAGGAGGTGGTGGAAGAGCCCACGCCGCCCGGGCCGGAGATGCGGCTCCTAACCGCTTCAAACAATGCGCCTTTCACGGATCGTGACTGGCCGGAGCAGGGGATGATCACCGAGCTCGTGCGCGCAGCCCTCGAGGAGACGCCTGCGCCAGTGACCTTCGCCATCGCATGGGACGACACGCTGCCCGGCCATCTCGACGCGCTCGATGCCAAGGACTTTGACATGGGCTTCCCCTGGGCGCGGCCGGATTGCGCGCGCCTCCCCGATCATGCCCTTTGCGCGGCGTTCCACTTCTCCGAGCCCATCGTGGAGGTGCTCTCGCTCCTCTTCGTGACCGAAAGCGGTGGCCTCAGCTTCGAGAAGAACAGCGACCTCCACGGGCGCACTCTCTGCCGCCCGGCTGGCGCGCCCACCTTCGATCTCGACACGGCGGAGCGGCAGTGGCTGACGCGTGATCTCATCACGCTCGTGACCCCGCCCACGCCCGAGGCCTGCTTTGCGCTTCTTGCCGGTGGCGAGGTCGACGCCGTGGCCGTCAACGAATTCACCGGCTGGACGGTACTCACCGATCTGGGCCTGCGCGACGCCGTCGCCCCGCTGCCCACGCCCCTCGGCGTCGAAGGGCTCCATGTCATCATCTCAAAGCAGCACTGGCGGGGGACAACGCATCTCTACAGGATCAACGCGGGCCTCGCCGCGCTCAAGGAAAGTGCCCGCTACGACGAGATCGTGGCCCGCCATCTCGGCACCTTCTGGGAGCGTGTGAAGTAACGCGCCACCCGGCCTAAAACTTGCAGTCGCATGCAGTGTCGACCGCGCTTTCAGCTTGAGAGGGGGACCCGGCGGGGTATGGTGGCGCAAAAGCGGGAGACGAGCATGATCAAGACAACCCATGTGGGCAGCCTGCCACGGACGCAAAAGGTGGTGGATTTCATTTTTGCGCGCGAGAATGGCGAGGCCTACGACGCGGACGCCTTCGCCACGACGATGACCGAGGCCTGCGGCGAGACGGTCCGCCGTCAGGTGGAGGCAGGCGTCGACGTGGTCAGCGACGGAGAGACCTCCAAGATCAGCTACGCCACCTATGTCAAAGACCGCTACACGGGCTTTGACGGCGACAGCCCCCGCAACGCGCCGGCCGATCTCAAGCTCTTCCCCGGCTTCCTCAAGCGCCTCGCAGATGACGGCGGCACCCCGCAATACGCGCGCCCGATGTGCGTGGGGGAGGTGAAATCCAAGGGACAGGGCGAACTTCAGACCGATATCGCAAATCTGAAAGCCGCCATGGCCCAGCACGGGGCCGCGGAGGGCTTCATGAATGCGGCAAGCCCGGGCGTTATCTCTCTGTTTTTGCAGAACGATTACTACCCGACACGCGATGAATACCTCGCCGCTCTGGCAGATGCCATGCGCGAGGAATACCGCACGATTGTTGAAAATGGTCTACTGCTTCAGCTCGATTGCCCCGATCTTGCGCTCTCCCGGCACATGCTATTCGCCGATCTGAGCGACGAGGAGTTTCTCAAGATCGCCGCGAGCCATGTGGAGGCGCTCAACCACGCACTCGACGGCGTCGATCCCTCCCGCGTGCGCGTCCATATCTGCTGGGGCAATTACGAGGGGCCCCATGTCTGCGATATCGACATGGCGAAGGTCTTCTCCACGTTCATGTCGGTGAATGCGAGCCAGCTCCTCTTCGAGACATCGAACCCGCGCCACGCCCATGAATGGACCGTCTTCCGCGACCGCGCCGATGAGATCCCCGAGGACAAGATCCTCGTGCCCGGCGTGGTGGATTCCACGACGAACTTTGTCGAGCATCCTGAGCTCGTGGCCGAGCGGATCGGGAAGTTTGCCAATATCGTGGGTGCGGATCGTGTGATCGCGGGCTCCGATTGCGGCTTTGGCACCTTCGCGGGCTTTGGCGCGGTCGATCCTGACATCGCCTATGCCAAGCTCGGCGCGCTCTCCGAAGGGGCGCAGCTCGCGACGTCGCGCCTCTGATGGAGCCCATCGTCTTTTTGCCGGGCATGATGTGCGATGCCCGGCTCTTTGGTCCGCAACTCGAGACACTCAGCCGGGAGCGCCCGATCATGGTGGCGCCCATGTCCGGCGGCGACCGGATCGAGGAGCTTGCCGCGGCCGTGCTGGCCGGGGCGCCGGAGACATTCGCGCTCGCCGGGCTCTCGATGGGGGGGATCGTGGCCATGGAAGTGGTGCGCCGCGCGCCCGAGCGGGTCACGCGCATCGCGCTCCTCGACACCAACGCGCTCTCCGAGACACCCGAACGCGCCGCCGAACGCGAGCCTCAGATCGTGCGCGTCAGGGCAGGGGGCCTCACGGAGGTCATGCGCGACGAGATGAAGCCGCAATACCTCGCCCAAGGCCCGCGCCGTCCGGAGATCCTGCGGCTCTGCATGGACATGGCCGAGGCGCTGGGGCCCGACGTCTTCGTGGCCCAGTCCCGCGCCCTTCAGCGCCGGCGGGATCAGCAGAGCACGCTGCGCAAAATCAAGTGCCCCGCCCTCGTGATGTGCGGCGAGCATGACAGCCTGTGCACGCCCGAGCGCCATAAATTCATGGCCGAGCTCATCCCCTACGCCACACTCAAGATCATCGGGGGCGCGGGGCACCTTCCCACTTTGGAACAGCCGGATCTAACCACCAGCCTCCTACGAGACTGGCTCAAACAGCCTTTCGTGCTGCAATAGGGGGCCTTAGGCGGCGTTCTTGTTCGCCGCCTTCGCGGGCTTTTTGCGCGCGTTCTGGTCGATGAACTCGAGAACGAGCGGCCGGATGTTGTTGCGCCAGGACCGGCCCGCAAAGATCCCGTAATGGCCCGCGCCGGGCTCGAGGTGAGCCGCCTTCTTTTCCTCGGGTAGCCCGGTGAGCAGGTCGAGCGCGGCAAGGCATTGCCCGGGCGCGGAGATGTCGTCCTTCTCGCCCTCCACGATCTTCACGGCCACATCGGTGATCTTCGAGATATCGACGGGGCGTCCGGCGACGGTAAAGGCGTTGCGGGCAATGTCGCGGCGTTTGAAGATCCGCTCCACCGTCGACAGATAGAACTCCGCCGTCATGTCCATGACCGCAAGGTATTCATCGTAAAAGGAATTGTGCTTGTCGTGGTCAGAGGCCTCGCCCTGCGCGCTCCGCATGATCTGGTCGTAAAAGCTCTTTGAGTGCGTGTCGGCGTTCATCGACATGAAGGAAGCAAGCTGCAGAAGGCCGGGATAAACCATGCGGCCCACGCCCTTGTACTTGAAGCCCACGCGCTGGATCATCGTCTCCTCCAGCTGGCCCATCGTCACGCGGCGCCCGAAATCGGTCACGTCCGTGGCCGCGGCGTCAGGGTCGATCGGGCCGCCGACGAGCGTGAGCGTGGCAGGCTGCGCCTTTGGATCATCCTCGGCCAGATAGGCAGTGGCCGCGAGCGTCAGCGGGGCAGGCTGGCAGATGGCGATGACATGGGTGTCGTGGCCGAGCGCCTTCATGAAATCGACGAGGTAGAGGGTGTAATCCTCCACGTCGAACTTGCCCTCGCTCACGGGGATGTCGCGGGCATTGTGCCAATCGGTGATGTAGACCTCGCAATCGGGCAGGAGCGAGAAGACCGTCTTGCGCAGAAGCGTCGCGTAGTGCCCCGACATGGGCGCCACGAGGAGCACGCGCCTCTTTTGCGGTTTGCGGCCCTGCACCTTGAAGTGGATGAGATCGCCAAAGGGCTTTTCCACCAGCGTCTCGATCGTGATGAGGTGGTCTTTCCCGTCGGCCATCGAGATCGAATCGAGGCCCCAGTCGGGCTTGACGACCATCCGCGCAAAGGTGCGCTCGGTCACCTCACCCCAGGCGGCCATCCACTGCACCATGGGGTTCGGGATCATCGCCATCGCGGGATAAGATCCCAGCGCCTTGGCCGTGGCCCCGAGCCACTCATTGGTATTTCGGGCGGACTCCATGAGGTCGTAGGACATCATATAGCGCATGGTCAGGCCCCCCTTTCGGCCGTACATCACTCCCAGGTGCCTCATCAGCTTGAGGCTTGACTTGGACCTGCCTGCTCTTGCGGTTACTAGAGGTCAGACCAACTGCCGCGCTTGGTGCGCCTCGCCTGGAGCCGCGCGCGATCGCATATGCTGCAGCTGCAGCGTACATAAAAAGTGTTGAGAAAGCAATGATGGACGACAGTGACTTTACGCCATCCGAGAAATTGAGCGCCAATCTGGAGCGTGTCGATCAGCTCACGAAACGCTTCATAGCCGCGATTTCGGAGAAAAAGGAGCCGACGCCGCCGGCTCTTCAGGGGCCGAGCCAGGAGCTCTTCATGCGGGCCGCCACCGCCTACGTGGCGGAGATGATGGCCAACCCCACAAAGATCATGGAGCACCAGGTCAGCTTCTGGACGAAGTCGGTGAAGCATTATGTCGAGGCGCAGGCCGCGCTCGCCCAGGGCAAAATCCAGGCCCCCAAAGACGACACGCCCTTTGACCGCCGCTTTCAGAACCCGCTTTGGGACACGCACCCCTACTTCAACTTCCTCAAACAGCAATACATGCTCAACGCGGAGGCCGTGGGGCAGGCGATCCAGGACATCGAGCATCTCGAGCCGCGTGAGAAAAAGCGGGTTGAGTACTTCTCGCGCCAGATCATCGACATGTTCAGCCCGTCGAACTTCCTCGGCACGAACCCCGAGGCGCTGGAGCGGGCGGTGGCCACAGAAGGCGAAAGCCTCGTCAAAGGTCTCGAAAACCTCGTGGCTGATATCGAGGCCAATCACGGCGATCTGCTCGTCACGCTCGCGGATCAGGAGGCCTTCGTGGTGGGCGAAAACCTCGCCACCAGCCCCGGGCGCGTCGTGTTCCAGAACCGGATGTTCGAGCTCATCCAGTACGCGCCCACGACCGAGACCGTGGAAAAGACGCCGATCCTGATCTTCCCGCCCTGGATCAACAAGTTCTACATCATGGACCTCAAGGAGAAGAACTCGCTCATTAAATGGCTGGTGGACGAAGGGCACACCGTTTTCATGGTGAGCTGGATCAACCCGGACGCGTCCTACGCCGATGTGGGCATGCTCGACTACATCGAGGACGGCTACGAGACCGCGATCGCCGAGGTGAAGAAAGCCGCGAAGGTCAAAAAGGTCAACGTGGTGGGCTATTGCATCGCGGGCACGACGCTCGCGCTCACCCTCGCGCGGCGCGCCAAGCGCGACCATACCGATGACATCAATTGCGCCACGTTTTTCACAACTCTCACCGATTTCTCCGATCAGGGGGAGGTGGGCGTCTTCCTCAACAACGATTTCATAAATGGGATCGAGGCGGAATGTGAGCGCACGGGGCTGCTCGAGTCGATCTACATGGCGCGCACGTTCTCCTATCTGCGCTCCAACGATCTGATCTACGGCCCCGCCATCAAGAGCTACATGATGGGGGAGGCCCCGCCCGCCTTCGATCTGCTTTACTGGAACGGCGACAGCACCAATCTGCCCGGCAAGATGGCGATGGAGTACCTCCGCGGGCTCTGCCAGAACGACCTCTTCGCCAATGGCGGCTTCAAGCTGGGCGAGGACACGCTCTACCTGCAGGAGGTCAACGTGCCCCTTTGCGCCATCGCCTGCGAGACCGATCACATCGCCGCCTGGAAGAGCTCGTATTACGGCGTCCAGAAGATGAGCTCCTCGGACAAGACCTTCATCCTCTCTGAATCGGGTCACATCGCGGGGATCATCAATCCGCCCTCGAAGAAGAAGTACGGCCATTACGTGAACCCCGACCTGCGCCGCGCCGCCGATCCGTGGAAAGACAGCGCCGATTTCGTCGAAGGCTCCTGGTGGCCGCGCTGGAGCGCTTGGCTCAAGGACCGCTCCGAGGGCACCGTGAAGGCCCGCCAACCGGGCGGGGCCAAAGGCAAATCCTTGCCCGCAGCACACGGAAGCTACGTGGTATCCGAACCAACGGACTGATCTCAAAC